>CAYMQX010000588.1:0-1509 GCA_964392495.1 uncultured Anaerolineaceae bacterium | reverse complement strand
GTACATCCATCTGCCCTCGCTCGAAGCCCTGCACGCCGACCTGGCTGACTTTATCCGCAGCGCAATGTAGCCTCGGCAAAAAAATCCGCCTCAGCGTAGTGCAGGGCGGATTTTTGTGTCTCCATCTTGAGTGCGAACCCGGCCGCGCTTTGCTCTTTTTTTTCAGTGATTCCATCCAGCGATCGAAGTCCCTGATCGATCAAACTGAGTGGAAAATCGTCTTTGCAGGCCCATCCCTACGGCGCCCAGACGTAATACACGCTGCTGATGAGATAGGGCTGCCCCTCCACATACTCGAACCCCAGCAGCCAGATCCTCCAGTCCAGGACCCCGTTCACACCGGGGTCGATCACGGCGTAGTAGTGGAGGTTGGGATGAGGCCAGACACGGGGATACATGCCCGCATTGGCGGGATCGTCGCAGGAAAGCTGGTAATTGGAATTAAGCACGGCCGCCAGCCTGGGCTGGACGACCTGCGCGAAGGTCCCCGTTTCGGAGGGGCCGCCCGCCCCCTCGCTCGTCCCCCACTCATGGGAAGTCCCATCCGTGAAGATGGACTGCGCCGTGAAGTTGGTGTACATGACCGGCGCGGCGCTGCTCCACAGGTTCACCAGCACCCCGTGCTTCGGGCTGACCAGCGCGGCGAACTGCATCCCATTGGAGGCCCCCACCGCCTGCTTGATCTGCGCGATCAGCGCGGGCACGCGCGCGTCGGAGCAGAAGGCTTCACGGCTCACATACTCGGTCAGGTACTTGAAGTCCACCCAGCCGGTGCCTCCACCGGGGCGCATAACTTCCACCCAGGCGCCTCCCTCGGCGCCCTTGCTCTGTTCGGTGCGCATGATATTGTTGGTATCCACTGCAAAGGAGCCCAGGGGGGTATTGGCCGACCCGGCATCCGAGTAGATCGTCAGGCTGTTGGTCAGGACCACACCGTAGGGGCCGCTCAGGACGCCCGGCGATGGAGTGACGGGGCAGGGCAGCGGCGCGGTCGGGACCGCCAGCGTCTCCGTGCGCGTGTTGTTGTCCTCGCTGCTCTCCGCCACCTGTGAGTTCACATCCACGCTGACCGTCACCGGGTTGTAGGTATACATATAGTTCGGGAAGAACAGAGTCACCGACTGGCCCGCGGCTAATCCCGACACCGCCTGCTCGGAGCTCCCAAAGCGCACCACAAAACCGGAGGCATCCGCCGCACCGTTGTTCAGGATCTGGATGCGCCCGCCCAGCCCGTCACCGGGCATCAGGCAGGAGGGATTGCCCAATTCGATGCGCATCATGCCGATCGCCAAGTCGGGCAGCGGACCGGGCACAGGGGTATCGGTGGGCGTCACGACCGGCGGCGCCGCCCCCCAGGCGAAGCTGCCTACGATCTGCTCGAAGACCTGCTTCTCGGCGGCGGCGTTGAAGGCCGGGGGCGGCGTCTCGAAATTCCCCAGGTTGAGGGAATGCAGGGCAAAGTTGAAGCTGACGCAGGCCGGGCCGTTGGAGATGGAATAAGCCGTCCAC
>CAYMQX010000587.1:265-1511 GCA_964392495.1 uncultured Anaerolineaceae bacterium | reverse complement strand
GCGTGGGGGAGAACGAAGATTTCAGCTACGGCCAACTTCTGCGACTGCGAGGCCTGCTCAAGACGCCCCCGGAAAACGAGGATTTCTCCTACCGCGACTACCTGGCGAGACGCGGCATCCTGGCCTATATGCCAGCTGCGGAGGCCACTCACCTCCCGGGGACGCGGGGAAATGCTTTCAGCGCTGCTCTCTACCAGCTCAAAGAGACCGCCCTTTCCCGCGTGTACCGACTCTTCCCGGACCCCGAGGCCTCGCTCCTGGCGGGCATCCTGCTGGGGGTGGATTCTGGATTAACGCGCGCCCTGCAAAATGCCTTCAAGGACACTGGCACGGCACATATCATTGCCATTTCGGGCTTTAACATTGCCATCATTTCCGGCGTCCTGATGAGGCTGTTCAGCCGCTGGCTGGGGAGATTGCGCGGCGGGTTGTTGGCGATGCTGGGCGTGGGTTTTTACACGCTGTTGGTGGGCGGCAGTCCTTCGGTGGTGCGCGCCGCGCTGATGGGACTGCTGGGTTTCTTTGCCCTGCAAGTGGGGAGGCGCAATCTGGGCCTGAATACCCTGGCGGTGGTGGCCCTGTTGATGACCGCTGTGAACCCCCTGCTGCCGGGGGATGTGGGCTTTCAACTCTCCTTCCTGGCCACCCTGGGCTTGATCCTGTATGCCGAACCACTTACGGGCCTGGCCGGGCGGCTGCTTTCCGCCCTGCGCCTTCCGGCGGATGTTGCAGGGCAGGTCCTGCCTCCTCTCTCCGATTTTGTCCTCCTTACCCTGGCGGCGCAGATCGCCACCCTACCGATCATGGCATATCACTTCAAACGCATCTCACTGGTCTCGCTGATCGCCAACCCGTTCATCCTGCCAGCCCAGCCGGTCATCATGATCGTGGGCGGGCTGGCGCTGCTCCTCAGCCTGTTCGCCTTTCCGCTTGGGCAGGCGGCGGCCTGGCTGGCCTGGCCGTTCGTGGATTACACCATCCGGGTGGTGGAGCTTTTTGACCATATGCCCGGCGGCACGCTTTATCTGGGGAATGCCTCTGCCTGGGTGGTAGGCGGCCTCTATCTCCTGCTCTTCGGAGTTACCCTTGCCTGGCCGCGCCTGAAGGGGAGGCTGGATTCCTTAAAGGCACGTGCAGGCACCCTCTCGCTGGCAGTGGTGCTCACGGCCTTGCTGGCGCTGACACTGCTGCTCTGGCGATCGGTTGCGGCGCTGCCGGATGGGGAGCTGCACATTACATTCCTCAG
>CAYMQX010000587.1:0-255 GCA_964392495.1 uncultured Anaerolineaceae bacterium | reverse complement strand
TGGGCTCGGCCGATGCCGTCCTCATCCAGACCCCCTCGGGACGGGCGGTGCTGGTGAACGGAGGCCCGAGCGCTTCCGAGCTTTCGGATGACCTGGGCAGGCGGCTGCCGGTTTTCCGTCGAAAATTGGACTGGCTGGTGATCGGAGCGACGGCAGAGAACCAGGTCGCCTCTCTGCCGCGCATCCTGGAGCGTTACCCTCCGCAGCGAGTCCTGTGGAGCGGGAATGTGGATGCCTCCTTCTCCTCCCGCCAGG
>CAYMQX010000586.1:0-1514 GCA_964392495.1 uncultured Anaerolineaceae bacterium | reverse complement strand
CCAGGGTGGGAACCACAACCTGGCGGTACCCCTCGTCACGCAACCCTTGCGCGAGTGCCTGGGCGCTCTCCGGCTCACCGTGGACCACGAAGGCCGCCCGCACCCGCTGGGACTGCGGCGCGGCCCAGCGCAACAGATCATGACGGTCCGCATGAGCGCTATAACCGTAGAGCTCATACACTTCAGCCCGCAAGGGAAACTCCTCACCGTAGATACGCACAAACGGCTCGCGGTCGGCGATGCGGCGTCCCAACGTGTTGGGCGCTTGCCAGCCGGTGATGAGCACAGCGTTACGGGGATCGGTGATCGCATGTTTGAGGTGGTGCTGCACCCGGCCCGCTTCTGCCATTCCGGAGGCGCTGATAATAATCATCGGGTTGGCGGCCTCATTGAGGGCCTGGGATTCCTCTCTGGTGCGCACATAGTTCAGCCGGAAGAAACCGAAAGCATCTTTCTCCCCCGATTGGGTCAGAAAGTCCAGTGTCTCGCGGTCATAATACTCCGGGTGCTGGCGGAAAACCTCGGTCGCGTTCAAGGCCAGGGGGCTGTCCACGTAAATGGGGAGCTCCGGGATACGGCCAGCATGAATCAGCTGATGCAGGTCGTAGACGATTTCCTGCGTCCGTCCGACCGCGAAGGCCGGGACGATCACCTTTCCGCCCCGCTTCACCGTCCGTTTCACGACCTGGTGAAACTCCTCAAAGGCATTCTGTGGATCACGGTGGGGTTTGTCACCGTAGGTGCATTCCATGATCAGATAATCTGCGGCGTTCGGGAGGACAGGGTCGCGCAGCAGCGGCAGCCCATAGCGCCCGATATCCCCTGAGAACCACAGCTTGATCTTGCGGCCTTTTTCCTCGATCTCCAGTTCCACTCCCGCCGAACCCAGGATATGCCCCGCATCCGCCAGACGGGCGGTCACTCCCGGCACCGGGGCAAAGGTCTCGTCGTAGTCGACTCCCTGGAAATGAGCCTTCACGCGCTGTGCGTCAGCCTGGGTGTAGATCGGCTCGATCCTGCGCGCCTTGATCCCGCGCCGCTCGTGCCGCTCGTTCAGGTATTTCGCGTCGGCCTCCTGGATATGCCCGGAATCCTGCAGCATCACGTCCGCCAGGTCGGTGGTGGCTTTCGTCGTGTAGATCCAGCCGTCAAAGCCCCTCCGCACCAGATTGGGGAGGTTGCCCGCATGGTCGATATGTGCATGGGAAAGGATTACCGCGTCGATGCTGCGCGCCTCGAAAGGGAGGTCGAGGTTGCGCGCATACGATTCTTCCCTCCTTCCCTGATACAGGCCGCAGTCCAAAAGCAGCCGCGAGCCGTTGATCTCCAATAAGTGCTGACTGCCCGTCACTGTGTGGGCTGCACCGTGAAAGATAATCCGCATCCCTGCTCCTCCATCCCATAAATTGGTAAAACTGCCGGTCCGCGGGCTCAGCGGCCCAATATCGTGACGATCTCCTCGCCGAATTTTTGAAAGCGCCAGGGGCTGTCAGACATCAGGCCTTCCAACCTGC
>CAYMQX010000585.1:0-1522 GCA_964392495.1 uncultured Anaerolineaceae bacterium | reverse complement strand
CAGGTTTCGCTCTCACGGCCTGAGCGCATCGCCGGGGAGGACTTTGTTTCCATGTTTGCCGTGCCTCTCATTGCGAAGGGACAGTTGAAGGGCGTGCTGGAGTTGTTCTTCCGTTCGCCGGTCGAGTCCAACCCGGATTGGGTCAGCTTCCTGGAGACCCTGGCGCGCCAGGCAGCGGTGGCGGTGGAAGACGCCCGCCTTTTTAACGACATGCAGCGCTCCTTCACTGACCAGGCTGCGGCCATTGATGCCTCCGTGGACGCCTGGGCGGGCCTTTCAAGGATGCGCCAGAAGGAGCCGGAATGGCTTCCGGCTGCCCTGGGCGTCCTCACGCTGCGCCTTGCGAGGCGGCTTTCGCTCCCCGAAGAGAGCCTGCCGCACCTGCAGAGAGGGGTACTTTTGCACGATATTGGAAAAATGCACATACCCGATATAATATTGTTCAAAGATGCCCCGCTCACAGAGGAGGAGTGGAGGTTGGTTCGCCGTCATCCCACGTATGCCTCGGAACTGCTGCAGCCCATTGCATTTCTCCGTCCGGCAATGATCGTTCCGTATTGCCAGCATGAAAAATGGGATGGGACAGGCTATCCACGCGGCCTGAAAGGCAGGGAGATCCCTCTCGAAGCCCGCATTTTTTCGGTGGTGAATGTGTGGGTCATGCTTCAGTGTGAACGACCCCATCGTCCCGTCCTGGGCCGGCAGGAGGCCGCGGCCTATCTGCGGGAGCAGTCGGGGATCGCCTTCGATCCGGAGGTGGTGGCTGCCTTTCTGGAACTCCTGCCCGACTTGCAAGACCTCCGGGAAGAAATGATCATGTCGGTTCCGTCCGCTTAGCCTCTCAATCCTGCCTCGCCTCGCAGCGGAAAGCCGGGTTATTGGTATATGAATGATCTGAAGAACTCTGTTGCATTCTTATTCTTCTTCCTCCTGCTGATCTTTGGTGTGGCGCAGGTGCGTTATGTCGAGCAAAACCTGCTCAACTTCAGCCCGGTTTTTTTCATCCTGGTGACGCTGGCTGTCATCACAGGCCTGCTGGTCAAGCCCTCACAGCGGCTGACCATCTATGTTTTTCTGCTGGGCTGGGCTGCGATTTACATGCTCACCTGGTTTTTTTACTGGCGCCTCTACGCCCCCAATACGATCCAGCTTCAGATCATCCAGTTTATGCTGGTGATGATCTCGGGTGGGCTGGCGTTCGATGTCGGACGGCAGATCGCCCAGGTTGCCGGGCTGGTGCGGGGCCTTACGGCCCGCACGTATCCCAATCGCACCATGGAGCTTTCCGAGGCCGAGGACCGCATCAGCGCGGAACTGACCCGGAGCCGCCGCTACCATCATCCCCTGTCATTGATCATGCTTGAGATCGAGCGTTTTTCTGTGCGGGACCTGCAGGAACACCCTGCCCTCCAGCGCGATATTCTTTCGGAACTGGCCTCCGCCAAGGTCGGGCAGATCATCAATGAGCGCGCCCGCGAGACCGATCTGATCATGCGTGACGATCAGGGCCGGTTCGTCATCC
>CAYMQX010000584.1:0-1524 GCA_964392495.1 uncultured Anaerolineaceae bacterium | reverse complement strand
GGTTTTATAGCCCCGCACACGTTTGGCTCTGTTTTTCAATCTGCCAATGATCTGTTCGGTACGGTTATTGGTCCAGGGGATGCCGGGATCGGAATAGAATTCAATATACTTCTCCCAATCCTGGCTCAAGCGCAGCACAAGCTCACGCAGTTTCTCCAAGGGAGTGCGTCTTTCATCCGGCAAGGTAGTTCTACCAGGGATTTCCTTCCAGAAATCCAATAACACCCTGCCTCCATTACGAGGGAGCTCATCGATCAAAGCCCGCAACTTCGGAATGATGTGTAACCACTCTGGCGGGAGTTCCTGTTCCAAGGTTTTCAAGGCTTTGTCCACCCAACGGCGACATTGTCAACCTCCCAAAGTTAGTACCAGTCATAAGTAGACAAACTTAGGCTGGTTGAAGTGCAAATAGGCGGGGTGGTAAACCCTGTAATGCCTCGTGCGACCGAGGCTTTCCTGGTGACTTTGGCTTTTTCCTTGATCTTTTCGGAATGTTTTTCGTAGTGTTCGCGTTTTTGCTCACGCGTGCACTCACGGCAAAGTGACTGATACCGCTCTTTTCCTTGCCAGCGCCAGTTGAACTCCGATTCGTCCTTCCATTTTCCACAGCGTGCACAGTGTTTCATATAGGTCCAATCTCTTCAATGCGTAAGCTAACTGTCAAGCTAACTCCTTAAAAGGGCCACCCCCATATTTAGGCTATGGGGGCGGTTTTTGGGGGTAAAACGCTTTATTTAAGGCGCCCCCGGCGAGATTCGAACTCACAACCTACTGATTCGAAGTCAGGCACTCTATCCATTGAGCTACGGGGGCAGGTATACGGTCTGCTCCGGCGTATTTCCGGAGCTTCGGGGGGCATTATACCCGACAATACCCCTCTCCAGAACTGCCCTTTTCCTTGCCCCCGATGCAGATTACACGTAGAATCGGGAAATCCCTTGGAAAGGATCCCCGTATATGGATATTCAGGCTTTTGGTGAGAATGTGATCTCCAACCTTGAGGAAGTGATTGTCGGCAAACGCCAGGCCCTCGAGATCATCGTTATTGGTCTGCTTTGCCAGGGGCATGTATTGATCGAGGATGTCCCCGGCGTGGGAAAGACGATGCTGGCGCGTTCCCTGGCGCGCTCATTGGATTGCACCTTTAATCGTATCCAGTTCACCCCCGATATGCTCCCCAGCGATGTGACCGGCGTATCCATCTTCAACCAGCAGGATTCCCGTTTCGAGTTCCGCCCGGGCCCCATCATCGGACAAATCATACTGGCGGACGAGATCAACCGTGCCACTCCCAAGACGCAGGCCGCGCTGCTGGAAGCCATGGAAGAGCGCCAGGTTACGGTGGACGGTGTGACCCATGAGCTTCCCCGCCCGTTCATGGTCCTTGCCACCCAGAACCCCATTGAATATGAAGGCACCTTCCCTCTTCCGGAAGCCCAATTGGACCGCTTCCTTCTCCGTCTTCGGCTCGGCTACCCCTCTGTGTCCGATGAGATCCGCGTCCTCGACGATCAGCAATTCCGT
>CAYMQX010000583.1:0-1528 GCA_964392495.1 uncultured Anaerolineaceae bacterium | reverse complement strand
GGGAGATATATGCGGACTGCTCGATCCAGTAATGCAGGGTGGCAAAGAACAGGATATTTTTACCCGCCGGGGCGGCCTGCACATAAGGCAGAACCTGGCGTGCGGAGTCTGGCAGGGAACGCTGGAGGCGCGCCAGGTTGTAATGATCCTTGCGGGAGCGGTTCTTCTGCCGGAGCGACCAGTCCAACTCGGCGGCGAGGGGGAGTCTGCCCAGAAAGTCCCGAAGAGAGGTCTTATCCATGGACGAGGCTACTCCAGCTTTCCGATCTTCCACACAAGGCGCGGGCGCAGCGGGCCGACGCGCATCTCCGGCCACTGCATGCCGGGCGCTCCCGAGACATCCACGTTGAAGGACAGGGCGTTCTCGTCCATGAAGTAGCGGCGCACCCCAAAGGATGATGCGTTCACACCCAGGGAATAGCGGCCTTCATTGAAAAGATCGGGAGGCAGCGTGCAGCAGCTTACATAGCGGCCCGCCGGGCGCGCCCCGAACTGCTCGTACTGCTGCGCATCGTCGGTATCGAAGGAGGTAAATACGTACTCGCCGCGCATTGTACTGAGGTAAATGCCCACCCGCAGCCCGGTAAGAGGGGCCTCGAGCTGATATTCAAACTCGAGATCCACCGGCTCTGTGGAGCGGACCGTATCCACCACTTTGCCGGTGCGATCCTTAAGGCGCAGGCTGAGAGGCCGAAAAGGGGCGCTGGCGGCGGGCACTTCGTCCGGCTCCCAGATGCGCTCACCGGTCTCGGCCTGCCCGGAGGCCAGGTAGAAATCCACCGCCTCCGGCGTGGGAGCGCGCTTAATCAGGGCGCCCTTCTTCAGGACGATGGCCTCCTGGGTAAGCCGCAGGATGGCGGACATGTTATGGCTCACGAACAGGACTGTGCGGCCCTGCCGGGCCACATCCCCCATCTTGCCCAGGCATTTGCGCTGGAACTCAGCATCCCCGACCGCCAGCACCTCGTCCACCACCAGTATTTCAGGCTCCAGGTGGGCGGCCACGGCAAAGGCCAGGCGCAGGTACATGCCGGAGGAGTAGCGTTTGACCGGGGTATCAATAAACTGGCCGACTTCGGAAAACTCCACCATCTCATCGAACTTACGCTCGATCTCCAGGCGTTTCATGCCGAGGATGGCGCCGTTCATGTAGATGTTCTCACGTCCAGTCAGCTCGGGGTGGAAGCCGGTGCCCACCTCCAGCAGGGAGCCGACGCGGCCGCGCACGGTCACGGTCCCCCGGGTGGGCTCGGTCACGCGCGAGAGCACCTTAAGGAGGGTGCTCTTGCCGGCGCCATTGCGGCCCACGATCCCCAGCACGCGGCCCTCCTCCACGTCGAAAGAGACATCGTTCAAGGCCCAGATGTAGTTCTCAGCGAGGCGGTCAACGGCCCGGTTCCGGCGCACCAGGGAGCGCGCCAGGCGTACGGGGGCAGCCACGGTGTCCACCAGAACATCCCGGAGCATGCCGTAGCGAAACTTGCCCTGGGCTGCCCCGATCTTGTAGCGTTTGGAAATATGGTCGACG
>CAYMQX010000582.1:0-1532 GCA_964392495.1 uncultured Anaerolineaceae bacterium | reverse complement strand
TCCCAGGAAAGGGGGCCGGGGGAATAGGTCCGGCAGGGCGCTCCGTTCAGCGCTCAATCCCAGTATATCGCGTGGGGCTGCTTCATCGGGAAGAGCGCCCTCCTCGCAGCGACATATTATTTTGGGGCGCTCCGCTCCGCGCGGGAGGTATCCCTTATAATCAAGGCATCCTGAAAAAGAGAGGGCTTCGCACATGACACGCATCCCATTGGTCGCCGGGAACTGGAAGATGAACAAGACCATCGCCGAGGCGCGCGATCTGGTCTTTAAAATGCTGTCGGGCTTGCGCGCGGTGGAGGGCGTGGAGAAGGTGCTCTGCCCGCCGGCGATCTCGCTGATGGCGGTGCGCGCGCTGCTGGAGGGGACGCAGATCGGGCTGGGCGCGCAGAATATGTATTGGGAGGAGAAGGGCGCCTACACGGGCGAGCTTTCCCCGCTCATGGTCAAGGAGATTTGCAGCCATGTGATCCTCGGCCACTCCGAGCGGCGCGCCTACTTCGGCGAGACGGATGAGTCCGTGAACCGCAAGCTGAAGGCGGCCATGGCGCACGACCTGACGCCCATCGTCTGCGTGGGCGAGACGCTGCAGGAGTACGAGGCGGGCCGGACGCGCGAGGTGGTGGCGCGGCAGATCCAGCGCGGGCTGGAGGGGATCGCGCCGGCCGCGGCCGCGGGCATCGTCGTCGCGTACGAGCCGGTGTGGGCCATTGGGACGGGGCGCGCCTCCAGCGGCGGCAACGCCAACGAGGTGGTGGAAGGGGTGATCCGCCCGGCGCTGCTGCTCCTGTTCGGGGTGCAGACTTCGGAGGCGATCCGCGTGCTGTACGGCGGCTCAGTGACGGCTGCCAACGCGCAGGAGTTCTTCAGCCAGCCGGGGATCGATGGCGCACTGGTGGGCGGGGCCAGCCTGAAGGTGGAGGAGTTCACCGCCATCACGGGCGCGGCCTCGACCGGGTAAAGGCCGGTGAGGACGGGCGGCGGGGCCGGGAGCGCCCCGCCAGGAGGAGGTCTGCCGGGATGCTGAGCCCCATTGACGGGCTGATCTGGTTCGTGCTGGCGATCCTGGCGCTGGCGTGGCTCCAGCGCATCCTGCACCACGAGATCCAGGCGGTGCTGCTGCTCACGACGCGCAACCCCGCGCTGACGGTGGGGCTTTTTTCGGTGCTGTTTTTTCCGGGGGTGTTCCTGCACGAGTTCAGCCACTTTGTGATGGCCAAGCTGCTGTTCGTGCGGACGGGAGGCTTCTCGCTGATCCCGCAATCCATGCCCGATGGGCGCCTGCGCATGGGCTATATGGAGACGGCGCAGACGGATGTGGTGCGGGATTCGCTGATCGGCGCGGCGCCGGTGCTGGCGGGGGCGGGGATCGTGGCGCTGATCGCCCTGAAGTCGCTCAACCTGCTGCCGCTGTGGGAGGTGCTGCGCAGCGGGCAGTTCAACCTGTTCTGGCTGGGGATCACGCTGCTTCCGAAGATCAACGATTTCTGGCTGTGGTTCTACCTGGCTTTTACCGTCAGTTCCACCATGCTGCC
>CAYMQX010000581.1:0-1554 GCA_964392495.1 uncultured Anaerolineaceae bacterium | reverse complement strand
CCTCGCCCAAGCCCACCACCCAGCAGGGGACGCCCTTTGTGCGCCCCGAGCCCACCTATCACAACGCCTCGTTCAGTGAGCGGAACAACCCGAACGAACGCTACGAAGCCTGATCACTGAATCCCTTCCCTCCTTTCGAGCCGGGTCCCTTGACCCAGAATGAGGATAGTACCCATGTCCCGAGCTCGTCCTCGAATGACCGACTGGCAGGCAACCCGCCTGCAGAACCAGACAGCCGCTGCCGGGCAAACACAAGGCAGCGGCTGTCTGTCCGGGTTTGTGCTGCCGCCCCTGGCTGTGCTGCTGATCAGCGCGGCGCTGGCCCTGATGGCCCTGCGTGGACCCGCGCCTGCTTCCGCGGTGGCGGCCTATACCGGGACCCCCATTCCGAGCCAGCCGGTCGAACAGCCCATGCAGCCCGCGGCGGTCATCACGGATGGCAGCGGACAGGCCGTATCCGACCCCGTTTCCCTTTCCCCTGAGGTGGCGCAGGTCTATGATGGAACAGGACAACCGGCCGTTCCTTCGGCCATGCCCCCGGAGGTGGCACAGCTCTACGCCGTCCCCGTCCCGCAGGTGAGCGCGGTGATCGTGGACACGCCTCCCGAAGTGGCGCAGGTCTTTGCCCCGGCCAAGGTGAGCGGGCTTGCGCCCTTCTTCCGCCCCGAGGTGCTGTACTGGGGAGAGGCCCTGGTGCGCTGGTCCGCGCAGGCCGGTGTGGACCCGAACCTGGCGGCCACCGTGATGCAGATCGAATCCTGCGGCGACCCGCAGGCGCTCTCGCGCTCGGGGGCCATCGGGCTGTTCCAGGTAATGCCCTTCCACTTCCGCGCGGGCGACAATCCCTATGACCCCGATACGAACGCCCTGCGCGGGCTGAATTACCTGGCGCGCTCGATGAACGCGGCGGGCGGGAACGCGCGGCTGGCGCTGGCGGGCTACAACGGCGGCATCGGTGTGATCAGCCGCGGCGAGTGGACCTGGGCCGCCGAGACGGCGCGCTACGTCTATTTCGGCGCGCCGATCTATGAGGACGCCGTAAACGGGCGCGCCCAGTCCAATGCGCTGGAGGAATGGTATACGAAGTATGGGGTGTCCCTGTGCCGCCGCGCGGGGCAGAATCAGGAATAAAAGGGCAGGACTTCAGCCAATCCCTGCTAAACCGGCCCTCCCTGTACTCAATTGCATGCTACAATCCGGTTCACAGACTGTAACCGGATATTGATATGCCCTGGAATCGCCATAGATCGAGGCTTGAAGAATTGGTGGTTGAGGTTCTTGTCGAATCCATGCAACCGCTCACGCTCAGGGAGATCATTGCAGTTATTGAAAAAAGAAACCCGAATATCTTCAGTGGTTTGACTCCCAACAGATCTCTCTATTCAATCATCTTTCGCCGGGAAAAAAAGCGGCAGCAATTGGGGATTGAACCATTGATCGTGTCTGTAAACCGGGACCGCCCTCTAAGATATACAGTCAATAAAAGCAATATTCAAAATGCAGGGATCAGGATCACCTCCAATGAATAGGGCGCCTCACGTAATCCCATATCAG
>CAYMQX010000580.1:0-1554 GCA_964392495.1 uncultured Anaerolineaceae bacterium | reverse complement strand
GGGCAGCAGGATGGCAAGATACAATACCGGAACGAACAGGAGCATCTCCCGGAGCCCTACAGGCAATTGAATGGCCGCCCCGACCACCCAGAAGGAGGATACATCCAGGAATTGGATCAAGAAGGAAATGAGCAAAATGACCATCAGGGCGGCCGGGTTCTGCACTTTGAACCGGAAGCTGTGCAGCCAGGTCACCAGGTGGAGCTTCCGGGCCAGCTGGCTGCGCGCCTCGAGGCGTCCGGCCAACCGCTCGAAGGAGGGGGCGGAGGCCAGGAACGAGAGAGTCACGAGCCCGGCCAGCGCTGCGCCAAGCAGCAGCCAGAAGAACCAGTCTCCGGCGAGGTCAGCCCGCAGGAAGAGCACGACCAACCCCAGGGTCACGAGGCAGAAGTAACTCAGGATACGCTCGTAGAAAATCGTGGCGGCGACCACTTCGACCTTGCCGGTCTCGCGCCCTCCTGTGTAAAGCCTGTAGACATCGCCGCCCAGGCTGCCGGGCAGGAAGTTATTCAGAAAGAGGCCGTTCATAATGCTGCGAAACAAGACCTGGAACTTACGCTCCACTCCCCAGGCATGGAGGAGCAGCTTCCAGCGCAGCGATTGGAAGCTCACCGATACAAAATACAGCAGGAAGAAACCCAGCAGATTTACGGGCCGGATCCGGCTGAACGCTTGTGCGATCCCGGTGAACGTTGAAAGGCTGGCGAGGTAGGCCAGCAGCAACCCGCTGACGATCACGCGCAAGGCCAGCGAGACCGCGGGCCGTTTGAAAAAACTCCAACTGCGCGAGAACCGGGAGGCGTTTTCCATTCGTTATAGATCGGGCCCCAGACGGAAGATATACCCATATTCATCCTCGTGCATCAGACGCAGGCGGGGATGATCCACAAAGGCCCGGTTCCCCTGCGGATACAGGTGCATGAGCACGATCTCCCGCGGGGATTTCTCCAGGGAGCCGAGGATGTTCTCCATGACCTTTCCGATCAGATACTCATCGAACGGGTTGGCAAAATACAGGAGGTTGGCCTCATCCGGGATCCGGTATTCGGCCGCATCCTTGTGGACGATCTCGAACACGGTCGCGGTCCCCGTTTTCCTCCTGAAGGTCTCAATGTTCCTGCGGCAGACCTCCACCAACTCGCCCGAGAATTCCACGCCGATCACCTTGCGGCATCCCTTCTCCGCGGCCAGCAACATGGCTTTGCCTTTTCCGCTGCCAAAGTCAATGAAGGTGATCCCGGGGAAATCCATCTTTACATGGGAGAACATCCGGTTAAACACGAAGGCGTTGGTGCCCTCATAATAGCGGCCGTGGACCTTGTTGGGGGACTCGAGTTCCAGCTCATCGAGCATCCGTGTGTTGATGGTCTCGACCCCGTATTTTTGATCAAAAAGGAGGTCGGAGAACACGTACTGGAAGGTGGTGAGCAGTCCCACCTTGCCGATATTACGGAGGACCATCCCCACGTTTCTCAAGTTCAACAGGCGGAATATCGAGCTCATCTGTGAATCCCGTTTGCGGTCATTACAGCAGATACCTGATGAACGGCGACA
>CAYMQX010000579.1:0-1559 GCA_964392495.1 uncultured Anaerolineaceae bacterium | reverse complement strand
TGTTATTTGTGGCAGTAGCCGCCTTTGCAGGGGGCCTGACGGTGGGGAATCTTATGCCCATCGCCCGGGCGCACCCCTTGATACAGAGCAATCCTACAGATCCCACCGCATCGCCGGCGCAGAAGACCGCCACACCTCAGGATGTACAGACCCTCTTTGCACCCTTCTGGCAGGCATGGAACCTCGTCCACGAAAAATATGTGGACCAACCAGTCGATGACGTCAAGCTGATGGAAGGCGCCATCCGCGGCATGATGGAGGCCCTGGGAGACAAGCACAGTTCCTACATGGATCCGGTCACCTACGAACAGGCCAACAGTGACCTTTCCGGCGCGTACGAGGGCATTGGGGCATATGTGGATACAGGCGGGGAATATCTCACCATCACCAGCCCCATCCCGGGCTCGCCGGCAGATAAAGCCGGGCTGCGCCCCGGCGACCAGATCATCAAGATCAACAGCGAGGATATGACCGGCATCGACCCCGAACTGGCCCGCCAACGGGTATTGGGACCAGCAGGGAGCAGCGTGCACCTGACGGTGAAGCGCAAGGGCGAGACTCAACCCCTGGAATTCGATGTAAAGCGCGACAAGATCGTCATCAAGAGCGCCACCGGCAAGATGCTGGAGGGCGGCATCGCCTACGTGCAGGTGACTACCTTTGGCGATAACACCACCTCAGAGCTGAAGTCGGCGCTCACAGAGCTGATGGCGAAGAACCCCAAAGGGCTGATCCTGGATCTGCGCTTCAACGGCGGAGGCTACCTGCAGACGGCCGTGGAAGTAGCCTCACAGTTCACCGGAGACGGCGTTGTGCTCTATGAGCAGTACGGCGACGGCAAGAAGAATACCTATGATGTCATCCCGGGCGGATTGGCGACGGACACCAGGATCCCGATGGTGGTGCTGATCAATGAAGGCTCGGCCTCGGCATCCGAGATTGTGGCCGGCGCCCTGCAGGACCACGGACGCGCCAAACTGGTGGGAGTCACATCCTACGGCAAAGGCCCCGTACAGGAATGGATTCCATTGGACGGCGACCAGGGAGCGGTACGCGTGACCGTTGCGAAGTGGCTCACGCCCAACGGGCGCACCATCAATGATACCGGACTGAGCCCGGATGTATATGTGGCGATGACCGAGGCAGACTACCAGAAGAGCCTCGATCCACAATTGGATGCGGCTGTGGCGACGGTCAAAGCCATGCTCCAGGGAAGCCCGCTTCCCACCTCGCAGCCCACGCCGCTTCCGAGCGTGGTCCCGACCGCCACACCATAAGGAGGAGATGGCATGTTATTCAACCCGGCGTATCTTTGCTTCATGGCACCGGCTTTCATCCTGATGGCCGCGGCCTCATGGTATGTGAACTCGACTTTCAACAAGTGGAGCCGTATTCGCGCCCGCAGCGGGCTGACCGGGGCGCAGGCGGCCCAGCGCCTCATCAACAACGGGGGTCTGGCAGGTGTGCAGGTCGCCGGCACGAGCGGAAACCTGTCGGACCACTACGACCCGCGCAACAAGACCCTGTTCCTTTCCCAAAACGTCGCCAACGTGCCCTCG
>CAYMQX010000578.1:0-1564 GCA_964392495.1 uncultured Anaerolineaceae bacterium | reverse complement strand
CGCAAAGGTGACAATCATCCTCTAAATTTGGTTCTTCTCTTCCTGTAAAAAAGCGTGGATTGACCCGTATAATCCACATATTCAATAAACGGGCTTATTCTAATCGAATTAGCCCCCATTGCGGCGAAAGTCGCAATGGCCCAACGGAGGTGTCATGTCAGACGCTGTCAGCCGGCGGGATTTCATCAAGGGCGCCACAGCCGCGATCGGGGGATTAATCGGCCTGGCCCTGGGGATCCCTGCCATTGGTTACCTGATCGACCCGGCCCTGCGCTCCAGCGCCAGGGAGGGCTGGATGCCGGTGGGAAAACTGGAGGACATCCCGGTGGGGATGCCCTATCCCTTCTCTTTCACAAGCACCCAGGTCAATGGATGGGAACGCACCGCCACCAACCACGGGGGGTTCATCCTGCGCAAGTCGGAGGACCCGACGGATATCCTGATCCTGAACAGCCGCTGCACGCATCTGGGCTGCAGCGTGAACTGGAAGGAGGAGGCCCGGGCTTACCTCTGCCCCTGCCATGATGCCAAGTTCAGCCAGGAAGGTGAAGTGCTGGACGGTCCACCCCCACGCCCGCTGGACCGCTACACCGACTTCCGCACCACGGAAGACGGCGTCCTTGAGATCCTCTTTAAAGCAGGCTGACCATGCTAAAGAACCTCTACGCCTGGCTGGACGAGCGTCTCAGCCTGAACGACCTGTACCGTAACCTGCTGGACCGCCCCGAGCCGCTGGGCAACTGGTGGAACACACTGGGCTCGGCCAGTCTGTTCCTCTTCGTCCTGCAGGGGCTCACGGGCATTTTTCTGACGGTTTATTATACGCCCTCCCCCGACCATGCCTATGATTCCGTGCAGTACATCATGAACGGGGTGGTCTTCGGGTGGTTGGTACGGGGCATCCATCACTGGGGCGCCTCCCTGATGGTGCTGATTGTCTTCATCCACATGCTGAGGGTCTTCGTGACCGCCTCCTTCAAATACCCGCGTGAGCTCACCTGGCTGATCGGCATCGGGCTGCTCCTGGCCACCCTGGGCATGGGCTTCACCGGCTACCTGCTGCCCTGGCACCAGATGGCCTACTGGGCCACCACGGTGGGCACACAGATCGCCGGGAGTGTCCCATTCCTGGGCGAATTCATCCTCAAGGCGCTGCGCGGCGGACCGGATCTGAGCGCACTGACCCTGCAGCGATTCTTCGCCGCACATATCTGGATGCTGCCCGGCGCATTGGCCGCGCTGATCGGCGCACACCTGTACTTGATCATCAAACACGGCGAGTCCCAGTACCCGCGCAGGGACGATTAGGAGCCGCCATGAACGAAGAAACCAAGAAACAGATCAACGAGCGATACAAGCGGGAACTCCAGCGCGGCGAGCGTTTCTGGCCGGACAGCATCTTTAAGGACCTGGTCGTCTCGCTGGCTATTTTCGTGCTGTTGGTGGTCATGGCCGGCTTTCTGGGTGTGGAGAACGCCCCCAAGGCCGACCCGAGCGACACCAGCTATATCCCCCGCCCGGAATGGTATTTCCTTTTTCTCTTTAAATTCCTGGCGCTTTACGG
>CAYMQX010000577.1:0-1569 GCA_964392495.1 uncultured Anaerolineaceae bacterium | reverse complement strand
AGCGCCACCCCCACTGAGACGCTTATCCCCACCCCCCTGCCGACTTTTACCGTCGAGCCACCCTTCGACTATACGGTGGCATCCGGGGACAACTGCGGCTCGATCGCCTTCACCTTCGGCGTCTCTGTCCAGAGCATCATCATTCTGAACAACCTGCCTGCTTCCTGCAACAACCTCGTCATCGGACAGGTGCTCAAGGTCCCTCATCCCACTGCCACCGCGGCCCCCCTCCCCACCGGGACGCCCCTTCCCGCCACCCAGACCGCCCTGGCTTGTGAGCATGTGCGCGTCACGGTCCAGGAGAACGATACCCTCTCCAGTATCGCTCTCAATTATGCGGTCCCCATGTCCGCCATCAAGGACTATAACGGCCTCTCCACCGATAACGTTTTCGTCGGGCAGTCCCTGATCATCCCCCTGTGCGCGCGTGCCGCCACTGCCGGGCCGACCCCCACCGCCACCATCCCGCCGCCCTACCCGGCCCCCAACCTGCTCCTTCCTTCCGATGGCGCGGCCTTTACCCTCGCAAACGACCTCGTAACCCTTCAGTGGGCCTCTGTGGGCACTCTGCGCGAGGGCGAGTTCTACCAGGTCACAGTCGAGGATGTCACCAGCAGCCAGGGCCGCCGCATCACCGATTATGTGACCGATACCAAGTATATTATTCCCATCACCTTCCGCCCCAAGGACAATGTCGCCCACGTCCTGCGCTGGTGGGTCGCGCCTGTCCGCCAATCCGGCAATGATGAGCAGGGACAGCCTGTCTATGTGAGCGCCGGTGCGGTCAGCGAAAAGCGCGTCTTCACCTGGACCGGCATCACCGTTGCCGGAACCCCGGCACCCTGATTTACCCCCACATGGAATGGATAAATCCCTGCTTTTCAAGCAGGGATTTTTTTTACCCTTGACATGTCATCCAACTTGATTATAATATGTGTATTATTCAATTTATTGAATAATTCGATTTTTAGTATGCAATTCGAGGAACCATGTCCCCTTTTGCGCTTAACCTGGAAAAAACCCGCCCCGAAGTTCTCTCTGTTGAGTTGGAGCCCGCGCTGAACGCCTTCGGCAGCACGCTCCTGGTAGCCAAGGATGAGGCCGAGCCCGGCGTCCACGAATGGGTCCGGCGGACGCACGCCGCCATGACAGCCGAGGAGGTCGGGCGCCACCGCCTCGTCATGATCGGCCTCTTCTATGCAGTTGCACCCCGGCAGCGCTTCCCCTCCTTTCAAGCCTATCTCGAGCATTTGGAGCGACAGCCTCCCTCCATCTTCCGCGAGAACCTGCTGGAATCTTATGCCGGAATCTTCCCCATGGATTGCGCCCCCGAGCAGCATGTGGAGGTCGTGCATTGGGATGAGATCCTCTCCTCCCCTGACAGTTACGTGGCTTTCCTGAAGAGCCGCTTCACCGAGGCCCATGTAGATGTTGATATCGAGACCCGCGCCTACCAATATGTCCTCGATACCGCCGCCATGAAGCAATTGATCGTGGATCACCTGCGCTGGTTCTGGAAGAACCACCTCGAATCCGAGTGGCGGCGCGTCCGGCCCATGCTGGAGGAAT
>CAYMQX010000576.1:0-1570 GCA_964392495.1 uncultured Anaerolineaceae bacterium | reverse complement strand
CCGGCGAGGAGCACGCCGATGCGCTTCCAGGGGTTGGCCGCGGCCAGGCCGCCCGCCACGCGCGGATCATTCTCGCCGCGGGGACGCACGAAGCCGCCGAGGGGCAGCCAGTTCAGGCTGAGGATCGTGCCGGGATGTGCTTCGACCACCACGCCCTCCAGCCTCAAGGCGCCAGGCTGCCCGCCCACCTTGAGCGAGGAAGAGCGGGAATAAGCACCGGTCAGTTCCCCCACCTCGACGGTCCGCAGAACGGAGGCGCCGTCCACGGTATCAACGGTCAGTGTGGCGGGCTTGTTGACGACACGCTGCCAGTCCAGGTTGCGCTCAAAATTGCGGGGGATCTCGACGCGCCGGTCGTTGATCTTGAGCCAGCCCGCGCCGCGCCACAAAGACCGGGCGCGCGGCGGGATGCCGAAGCCGAACTCCTCGATCTCAATGCCAAAGAAGCGTGAAGCCAGGAAGTGTCCCAACTCGTGCAGGAAGACCATCAATCCCAGCGCCACTATAAATATCACCAGGGTAAACAAACTCATAAGATTCCTTCCATTTCATGCGCAGGGCCTGCGCATGAAATATTATATCCGCGTTTAAAAATGGAGAATGAAAGCGGGATGAGAGGGAGACCGGGGAGATCAATTTTACTGCTCCAGCAGGAGACGCGCGGGACCGCCGACTCGGGCCTTGAGGACACGTGTGACGCCGGGAATCTGAAGGAGGCGCTGCTCCAGCACAGGAGCATGTTCGACCGGACAGATCACGTGCACGTTCGGGCCGGCATCCAGGGTATAGGCCGCAGGGAGGCCGGCCTGCCGCCAAAGGCGCACTTCCTGCATCACAGCGAGGGAGGCGGGCTGCCAGTAGCGCAGGGGCGGGGTGGAGGTCATCATGACGGCGTGCATCATGTCGGAATCCAGCTCAATAACCGAGGCCAGAGCGTCCAGGTCGCGGCGCTGGATGGCGCGGCGGCAGAGGTCCAGGCGGCGGGGGGTATCCTCCACGCGGGCGGATTGGAGCGGGCTGGTGGGAGCCAGGGCATGGCCTTCGGTGGAGCCAACCGGTTTATGCCCTGCATTAACCACGGCAACGCAATCGGCCAGTGACCAGTGATCGGGCGGGGCAATGGAGAAGGCGTAGGAATTTGCCTCGCTCTCGCCCACCTGCCACTCCACGAAGCCGCCGGGGACCGAACGGGAAGCCGAGCCGGAACCAAGGCGGGCGAGGCACGAGAGGCCGGGTTCGTCAAGGTCCAGGCCAGCGGCGTGCGAGGCGGCGAGGGCCAGCGCCGCGAATGCCGCGGCCGAGGAGGCGATGCCTGCGCCGGAGGGGAAGTTGTTCTCACTGACGACACGGGCCTGATACGCCGTACCCGCGAGCAGGCGTACATGGTCGAGAAAGGAGGCGACGCGCTGGAGGCCCGGCCCTGTAACAGGGATGCCGTTGAGGCTGAGGCTGTCAGCGTCCAGATCAGGAGAGAACTCCACGCGGGTGCGGGTGAAGAGCCCCTCAAGGTTCATGGAGATGGATCCGTTCACGGGCAGGTGCAGGGAGGCATCGCGGTTGCCCCAGTATT
>CAYMQX010000575.1:0-1575 GCA_964392495.1 uncultured Anaerolineaceae bacterium | reverse complement strand
TGCGGGCGGTGGGCGAGTATCCTGCCGCGGCGGATGCCCTGGGCATCAATGTCTTTGCGCTGCGTTACCTGTACGTGTTCATCGGCGGGATGCTGGCCGGGCTGGGAGGGGCGACCATCAGCCTGGCGGTGGCCCCGGGGTGGTTCAGCGAATTGACCACCGGCGGTCAGGGATGGATCGCTGTGGGCCTGGTGATCTTTGCCCAATGGGATCCGTGGCGGGCCGCAGTGGGCTCCTATGCCTTCGGCGCCCTGCGGCGGCTGATCCTCGATATCCAGGGGCCGACGGTTTTGTTCGGCATGAATAATCCCTTCTATTACAATCCCTACTGGGGCTTCTTCCTGCAGATGCTCCCTTATGCTTTTACCATCATTGTGCTGATCATCGGTTCGCGCGAGGCCATGCGCAAGCGCATTGGGGCGCCCGCGGCCCTCGGGACCCCGTACATTCGCGGTGAGCGTGGCCTGTGAGCCTGCCGCTTCCGCCGGGTCGATCCATGAGAGATGCCAATCCTTGGGGAAGATAAAACTGAATATCCGTGTTGATGGACTTTCGACGCCCGAACGGCCGCCCGCTATGAAATGGCCGAACGCAGCATATTATAGAAAAGGCGCTGACAGCCGATGAAGAGATTCTTTCACAGCGAATGGTTCTCAAAAGGGGTGGACGGGCTACTGCCCATTTTTGCCACTCTGGCGGCGCTGGCCGTCGGAGCGGTCATGCTGCTGTTCCTCAAGGTCAACCCGATCGTGGCCTACCAGGCGTTGTGGGAGGGCGCGTTCGGGAGCACCAACGCCTTTGCCGAGACTCTCGTCAAGGCCACACCCCTGCTTTTGGTCGCGCTGGGCATCTGCATTTCCTTCCGCGGCGATGTGATCAACATTGGCGGGGAGGGGCAGATGATCGTGGGGGCCATCCTCGCAACCTGGATCGGCCTGAACTTTACCGGCCTTCCCGGCTGGCTGGGCATCACGCTGGCGCTGCTGGCGGGCTTCCTGGGAGGGGCCGTCTGGGGAGGCATCCCGGGCGTTTTAAAGGCCTACTTCAGGGTTAACGAGATCCTCAGCACCGTGATGATGAATGCCATCGCGGTCCAGTTGATGAACTTCCTGCTGCGCGGCCCGATGATCGATCCATCCCAGGCCGAGCTGGCCTCAAAGATCCCTCAGACGGCCCGCCTGCTGGAGATCTTCCGGCTGCCGCGGCTGGCGCCGACCCGCCTGCACCTGGGGGCGTTGATCGCCGTCCTGCTGGCTGTTCTCGTCTATATCCTGCTCTGGCGCACCACGCTGGGCTACCGCATCCGCGCCGTGGGCCAGAACCCCAACGCTTCGCGCTATGCCGGTATCAAGGTGCCGCGCTACATTGTCCTTTCGCTGCTGCTGAGCGGCGCCTTCGCCGGGTTGGCGGGGGCCATACAGGTCTATGGCGTGAATTACCGCATGATCACGGATGGATCCGCCTCCGGCTTCACGGGGAGCGCCGGGTTCAACGGCATCGTGGCGGCGTTGTTCGGCCAATTACACCCGCTGCTTTCCATCCCGGCCTCGGTCCTGTTCGGCGCGCTGCTGGTGG
>CAYMQX010000574.1:0-1579 GCA_964392495.1 uncultured Anaerolineaceae bacterium | reverse complement strand
TCCCCCGCCGGTGCCCCTCCGTCTTCAAGAGTCAGCCCCGGAATCCCCACCCTTTTCGACACTCCCCCCTTATTTTTTCTCGGATACACGCCGTTTTAAATTGCCCGAAAGACTATAATTACCGGATGCGTTTTAACCGTTTCCCCGCCCTGTTCATGCTGCTGCTGATCGTGATCGGGGCCTCCGTGCCACCCGGGGCCGCCCGCGCCGCCCCGCCGCCGCAGGCCAGCGCCTTCGACTTGATCCTCGCCATGAACACCCTGCGGGTCTCGAATGGACTCCCGCCTCTCATCGAGGACCCGATCATCGACGCCGTGGCCCAATCCACGGCCGCGATCATGGCCGCCAACAACATGTCCTGGCACATCGGGGATGTGCGCGGGCGGCTGGCCTCTGCAGGCTACGGCGGAGGCGGCACCGTCTGGGCCACGGAGAATTTCGCCGTCAGTAGCGGCGGCATGGGCATCGACGAGATCATGGCCGTCTGGGCGGACCCCGACCACATGCGCCCGGCGGTCAACCCGGCCTACTGCCACGTGGGCGCCGGCACCGCCTCGACCTCCGACGGCAGGATCTACTATATCCTGCAGGCGGCCTATGTTTCCGATAAGCCCTGCGGCAGCCCCTCCGCCCCTCCGAACGGCACACCGGGGTCGGGCGGCCTGCCCGGGGTATCGCAGTTGATCGTGCCTGTGAAGGTCGCCACCCCCGACGCCCAGGGCAAGACCTATCACATCGTCCAGGCCGGGCAGTCCTTCTGGTCCATCGCCATCGCCTACCAGATCACCATCCGCGACCTGGAGGTCTGGAACAATACCTCCCGCGACATCCCCCTGCGCGCCGGGCAGAGCCTCTTCATACCCGGCAAAAACACCGCAGGCTACGCAACCCCCACTCCCTTCGGAATGTTCGCCCTCGCCCAACCCGATGCCGACGGCAGGATCATCCACACCGTGCAGCCCTACCAGGCGCTCATCACGATCTCCGAGGCCTACAAGGTGCCCCTGGACCGCATCCTTGCGCTGAACGGGTTACAGCCCGATTGGCCCCTGCAGATCGGGCAGAAGCTGGTCATCTCCCCCGGCAATATCACGCCCAGCCCCACCCTGAGCTCCATCCAGAAGCTCACGCCCGAGGCGGACGGAAGGTATTACCATGTCATCCAGAGCGGCGAGACCCTGTCGTGGATCGCCGGGCTGTACAATGTCCCGCTGGCGAGCCTGATGGCCTGGAACGGGTTGAATAACGCCTCCGTCATCCGGCCGGAACAGAAGCTGCTCCTGCTGGTCACGCCGCCCGCCACCGCGACGCCCACGCTTCTTCCGGCCACGGCAACGGCCACACCCACGCCGCCCCCCTCGCTGACGCCCCCTCCGCCCGCGGCCACCGCATCCCCCGCCCCGGTGGAGGCGCCTGCGCGCCGCTCCAACGCCTCGCTCCTGGTCGCGGCGCTCCTCCTCATACTCGGCGGAGCAGGCTTCTGGTGGTGGACCTCACGTAAAAAGCAGGGCTTGAAAGCCTGAGCCGCCCTTGCTGCTCCGCCCTTGCGAGTCCGAAGGACTTTCTTACAGGCTGAGGC
>CAYMQX010000573.1:0-1596 GCA_964392495.1 uncultured Anaerolineaceae bacterium | reverse complement strand
TCGCCAACGACGCCTGGCGCGTGGACCGGGTGCGCCTCGGCGCCGTCTCGGCGGTGGATAACGGCACGCGCGGCACCTATTACTTCGACCTCTTCGAATCCCGCCGCCAGAACTACATCGGACCCTGATCCTGCCTCGGCCCGTGGGAGGGCGTGGACGTCCAAACCGCCCTCCCACCCGGGTACTACCCGGTTACGGTACGGATCTTTCCGGCTGCTTCCCTGCGACCCAAAAGCCCGGAACTGCGACCCGCCGCGAGCCTTTTTAGACCCCCTTGCGACACACAAAGAAAGCAGGGGGTGCTATTATATGTGTAGAAAAAGCGGGGTTAAACAAATGGGAACAACTCACGTCGCTGCCGGCGGCGTGAGTTGTTTTAACGGGTATCTCCCCCAATAAAACATGTCGCTGCGATCGCCCGAGTGGCGCATCCAGCGCCACATCGGGCATACCGGCGACACGAGTCGCCGGTGTCCCAATAGCGCCGACGAAGCAGCCCCAGGGTTTCATGCCTGCGCTCCGAATGCAGCTGAAGCGCGCCTCTCAAACGCGCTCAAGGAATGCAATAAAGGCGGTTAATTCAGAATTGAGCTGCCGGAAGACATCCTGCGCAGATAAGACCAGCTTCTCCATTTTTTCAGCATCAAGTTTAAAAGCATAGACATTACGGACAATATGGCGGAAGCCGCGAAATTCATTCAACCTTCTTCCGGTTTCCGTTGAGATCACGGCGGGCCGTACGCGAGGGACCTCGTCCATCATCTGCTGCAATAACACTTGGTGCCAGTTTTCCCCACCGGGTACTCTGCCATCGATGGTTTCCGCGATATCCGTTCCATTCCGGAATAAAAGCTGTGCAGGTTCAGCGCCACACCATCGAGATAGTATTCATCGTTCGATCGGGTGGCGCGCGCCCACCCTTCCTTCACACGCGCCAGAATTCGCTGGATCTCATCCAATTCCTGGCGTATGCGGGAGGCAAGGAAGCGAAGCTCCTCCCCTTTCACAAAGCCTTCCCGTTTTCCTGGATGCTCTCAGCCATGGCAGGAGGACAAGTCTCGAGGTCCACCAGATCGATCTTAAATTCCGCGCTCAATCCGGTCACAAGCCCCACAGCCTCAAAGAATCGCCGCGGGGGAATCCCTCGTGCGGCCAGGTCGATATCGGAAACGGTGGTGAATCCGCTGCGGCGGGCCAGAGAGCCGAACAGTATGACCTCATTGGCGCCCATCTCAGCCTTCAGCAGCCGCGCAGCTTTGCGTGCAACAGCCAGGGCGAGCCTGCGCCGACGGGCCACGTCCGCGCCCGTTTTTGCCCTCCGGCGGCGGATCGCTTCCAGCGGCCGGTATTTTTTCAGTTCCTCAAGCGATAAGGTTAATGCAGTGGGAGGCATCATGATACCTGTCTTGATTCGCCAAGGTCGTTGAAAGGATTATATCGCGCCTTCACCGGCGCTTGGAGAAAGACCTTGGCGCCCTCCGGCGCTGCGACTCTCGCACAGCATCCCGCAGGGAGCAGTCCGACCCAAAAGCTGGAGCCATGACGCCGGGGCTGAAGCCCCTGCTCAGTTCCCACGAAAGCCCTCCGGGCTCGCCG
>CAYMQX010000572.1:0-1602 GCA_964392495.1 uncultured Anaerolineaceae bacterium | reverse complement strand
TACGCGGCGCAAGCCGGGGATACCTGGAGCTCCATCGCGCAGAAATTTAATGCAGACCTGGATGTGCTGCGGGCAGCCAATGTGGGCGTATCGCTTGGCCCGGGGACGAAGGTCCGTGTGCCGCGCAATTCGGCGGGAGGGGCGGCAAGTGTGCCGGTCACGCCGGGTCCCACAGTCTGCAATCTGGCGCAGATGGTGGCGGATGTGAGCATCCCGGACAATACCTCACTGGCGGCGGGGTCCACATTCACGAAGACCTGGAGGATCAAGAACGCCGGAACATGCACCTGGACGGGCGCCTATAACCTGATCTTTGATCACGGAGAACGGATGGACGCGCCTCAGAGCGCGCCCTTCACAAGCGTTAACATTCCGCCGGGAAGCACCGTGGACCTCTCCGTCAACCTGAGGGCGCCGGTCAACCCCGGCACCTACCAGGCCGACTTCAAGCTGCGCTCTCCGGAAGGCGCGATCTTCGGCATTGGTTCCAACGGGCAGGGCAGTTTTTGGGTGAAGATCGTCGTACCCGGCTCCACCACCACGTTCACGGACCTGGTCTCGTTACTGGGGAAGAAGATCAGTGGCGGGACGGAGGTGCAGGCTTTCCAGACGGCCTATACCAACGGCCTGTGCCCGGAGACAACCGTGGGGAGCGGGGTGCTGGACTGCAAATCGAAGGCAGGCGAGAGTCCCTTCGTCCGGCTGGTGGCGAATGACCCGGCCAACCTTGCGAACAGCAATATCCGGGAGATCAGGATCTTTCCAAAGTACACAGGTACGCTGCCGCAGAGCCTTAATTGGACAATGACGAGGCAGACGATCGAGTCTCAATTGGGACTGCCGCTGAGCGTGCCGGTGGACAATGGCGATGCGACCATCGACCTGGAATACAAGATTGCCAGCGGCGCGTACCGGTTATGGATCACCTTTGGATCTACGGAGGCCGCAAACGTGGCCTTGATGAGGCGGATACGGATCACGCAGCCGTAGCACGCGCGGCATGGGAGCGGCCCGCAGGCCGCTCCCTTTTATTTCTGGTACAGTCTTTGTTCCAGAATGTATTCGTAGACGCCGGGCGGGAGGTAATAACGGAAAGGCTTGCCGGCGCGCGCCCGGGCCCGGATTTCGCTGGAGGCGATCTCGAGCAGAGGAGCATCCACAAAGCGGAGCTTTTTTATGAGGCCGGGCAGTCTCTTCTCAAGCGGGGCCAGGACAATGCGGCTGTTCGGGCGGTGCATGACAGCGATCTGCTTGCAGGCCTTCAGGAGGTCAGCCGGCCGGTGCCAGAGCAGGAGGTCGCGCAGAGCATCGCCGCCGATCAGCAGGACAACATGGACGGCAGGGAAAAGCGCCTGTATGGTGCGCACCGTGTCCAGGGTGTACTGAGGGGCGGGGCGCTCGGCCTCGAGCATCGAAAGCTCAAAGGAAGGGTTCCCGGCGATGGCGCGCTCCACCATCGTCCGACGGTGACCGAGTGCCGTGATATTCTTTTTTACCTTGAACGGGGAGGTGGGGGTCAGCATCCAGAGGACGCGGTCGAGGCGCAGTTGGGAGCAGGCTTCGCTGGCGAGGATGAGATGGCCCACATGTGGAGGATCGAAA
>CAYMQX010000571.1:0-1611 GCA_964392495.1 uncultured Anaerolineaceae bacterium | reverse complement strand
GGGATCGACTACTGGCCCTTGATCTCCGTCCAGATCTGGTCGTAGAGCGGCAGGGCATCCCCGACATCATCAATTCGATGGCCTTTTTTGATCTCCTCCGGCGGCGTATTCGTGATGGGAGATTCGATATACTCCGTATAAACATCCGGCTGGTTTACCTTGGCATATTCCAGGGCGGCAATATTGGGGTTGGTGTATGGGAAATCACGCAGCATCATCCAGAAGATATCGCCCTGCATGGTGTAATTCATCCAGGCATAAGCCGCATCCGGATGAGGAGCTCCAGCCGGCAGGGCCCAGTTATCCTGCCAGATGGTCGCACCCTCGGTAGGATACACGTAGACAATGGCCGGGTTCTCCTGGTGGGCTGTAAAGGCCTCGCCCGTCCAGACGATTCCCAGGTCCACGTCACCCGCGATCAATGCGGTCTTGGGGCTGTCGCTGTCGAACAGCTTCACATTGGGGATCAGTTCTTTGAGCTTTTCCTTTGCCTGCTCGAGTTCGGCAGGGTTCTTGGTATTGATATCGTAGCCCAGCGTCAGCAGGGTGATGCCAATGATGACGCGTGAATCATCAAGAAATACCATCCGCCCGGCGTATTCGGGATTCCACAGGTCGGCCCAGGATTTGGGTGGGTTCGTAACCTTGTCCGTGTTCACCACCAGGGCATCCGTCCCAGCCTCATAGGGAATGGTGTACTTGTTGCCGGGGTCAAATTCGAAGTTCATGTAATTGGGATCCAGGTTGACAATGTTGGGAAGCTTGCTCTTGTCCAGTTCCTGGAGCAGGTTCTGACGGACCATCAGGCCAACGATATAGTCCGTGGGCTGCACCAGGTCGTATGCACTTCCTCCTGCGGAAAGCTTGGCATACATTTCTTCGTTGCTGGAATATTCATCACGGTTGACCTTGATCCCGTAGACCAGTTCGAAGCACTCCTGCATGTCGGGAGGTATGTACTCGGTCCAAACAAACAGGTTCAGCTCCTTCGAAGACACTTCCATGCGCGGTTGGGGCTCCGGGCAGGTAAAACCCGAGCTGGTCACTTTCGGGCCGGAATCCGGGGCTTGTGTCGCGGCCTGGGGGCCCGCCCCTCCACCGCAAGCCGAGAGAGCAAGGCTCGCAAGCACCAGCACTGACAAAACGCGGAACCATTTCGATCCACTCACTTCTTCCTCCTTTGGGTTTGTTCTGCTTTTGAATTAAGCATCCAGACGGAGCCGGGTGCTGTAACCACTATAAAGGGCGGGGCGCAAGCCGCAGCAGACTTACTGCCGGGCTTCGTGCGCCTGGAGTCTTTGCAGCATAAAGACTGCAAGGAACACGATCAGGATCCAGACCGTGGAAAGCGCATTGACCTGTGGGGTGATGATGCGCCGCAGCAGTCCATAAACATAGATCGGCAGGGTAGTCGAACCGGGGCCGTTGGTAAAGAAGGTGATGACAAAATCGTCCAGCGAAAGAGTGAAAGCCAGCAGCCCGCCCGAAAGCACACCCGGGAGGATCATGGGGAAGGTGACGCGCCTGAATGTCGTCCATTCATTGGCGCCCAGATCCATGGCGGCCTCCTCGTAGGTTTTATCAAAGCCCTGCAGGCGCGCCTGCACCACC
>CAYMQX010000570.1:0-1611 GCA_964392495.1 uncultured Anaerolineaceae bacterium | reverse complement strand
ACGGCCTGCATTTCGCCGCCCTGCGCTATTTCAATGCCAGCGGCGCCCTGCCCGGCCGCGGCGAGGCCCACCGGCCCGAATCCCACCTCATCCCGCGCATCCTTGCCATCGCCCTCGGTCAGGCCGGGAGCGCCTCCATCTATGGCACCGACTATCCCACCCCCGATGGGACCTGTATCCGTGACTACATCCACATCGGCGACCTCGTCTCAGCGCACCTGCTGGCGCTCGATGCGCTGGCGGAGCGCGACCGCCTCGTCTTTAACCTGGGCAGCGGCTCCGGCTTCTCGGTGCGCGAGGTGATCGATGCCGCCCGCCAGGTGACCGGGCATCCCATCCCGGTGGTGGAGCAGCCGCGGCGCCCCGGAGATTCCGCCCGCCTGGTGGCCT
The DNA here is from genome assembly GCA_964392495.1 of uncultured Anaerolineaceae bacterium. Lineage (GTDB taxonomy): Bacteria > Chloroflexota > Anaerolineae > Anaerolineales > Villigracilaceae > JACPVF01. The sequence continues at coordinate 1,221 of CAYMQX010000570.1, read as the reverse complement.
CTTCCGCGCGCATCCGCTCCGAACTGGGATGGAAGCCCGAGCACGACGATATCCATGCGATCCTCTCCAGCGCCTGGGAATGGCACCGCGGCCATCCGAACGGCTATGAAGATCAGTGAGGTCCTGATATGACATTTATAGTGGTTCTCATCGGCTGGGTTTTTTCCCTCTGTCTGCATGAGTTCGCGCACGCTTTTGTGGCCTATCAGGGCGGCGATTACACCGTGCGCGACAAGGGCTATCTCACGTTCAACCCTCTGAAGTACACCCACCCCGTCTATTCTCTTTTGCTGCCCCTTCTTTTTCTCGTCATGGGCGGGATCGGCCTCCCCGGGGGGGCGGTCTATATCGAGCGCTGGCGCCTGCGCGGCCCGCGCTGGGAGACGGCGGTCTCGCTGGCCGGCCCTGCCATGAACGGCCTGGTGGCCCTCCTGCTCGGCCTGCTCCTGCGCTTTACCTCCCTCGGGCAGACCGCCTTCGGCCCCGGGCTTGCCTTCCTGGCCCTGCTCCAGGTGTCCGCTTTGGTCCTTAACCTCATTCCGGTGCCGCCCTTCGACGGCTTCGGCGCCATCGAGCCTCACCTCCCGCGCGACTGGCGCATCCGCATTGCCGGGGTGGGGGGCATGCTCCCCTGGGTGGTCTTCCTTGTGCTGTGGTATGTCCCCCCCGTGAGCCGCGGGTTCTGGGGCCTGGTCGAACTCATCTCGCGTCTCGCTGGCATTCCCTTACAGACCGCCATCCTCGGCCTCAGCCAGTTCCAATTCTGGAATTAATTCCTTTGCGTGGATTGTGGGGCTGATGTTGTCCCGTCCCCGTTAACCATCCGGCAATCCCAACCATCGGCGGGGAAGGGCGTGCCTCCGCCATCCCTTGTTGGTTTATCTGGCAAATCGGGTAAAATTGGGCTTAAAAATAGTGTAAGATTTCACAATTATAGGTCATCAGGGGACTGAATCAAGAAACGAGGCTCTTATGATGGTAGAGAAGCTCCCCCATATTGTTATTATCGGTGCCGGCTTCGGCGGTTTGGAATTATCCAAGCGCCTGGCCTCCGCCCCTGTGCGTATCACCCTCATCGACCGCCGCAACTATCACCTCTTCCAACCCCTGCTTTACCAGGTGGCCATCGCCGGTCTTGTCCCCTCGCAGATCGCCTATCCCATCCGCACCATCTTCCGCGGTCAGAAGAACCTGACCTTCCAGATGGGCGAGGTGACCTCG
>CAYMQX010000569.1:0-1622 GCA_964392495.1 uncultured Anaerolineaceae bacterium | reverse complement strand
GCATTCCAATGGCTTTATTCGTAAAACCTCTGGCTGCAAGCCGGAGGACATCCAGTTCCCGATCCGTCAGGGGTTCCACCGGGGGTCTTTCCGGCTTCTTAAAGAGGTTGGACATCAGCTTGCGGGTGATCGCCGGGTCCAGTGCGGATTTCCCTTCATTTACATCCCGGACGGCCTGGATGAGCTCATCGGTCCGGGCGGTCTTGAGAACATAACCATTCGCGCCGGCCTGTAAGACGGCCATCACATAAGGGTCATCGTCATAGGCGGTCAGGATGAGCACCCCCACCTCCGGCAGATGTGAGCGTACCCAGCGGGTCACATCGATCCCGCTGGCTTTCGGCATCTGGATATCCAGCACGGCAACGTCCGGCCTGTTCTGCTCGATCATGGCCTGGGCTTGTTCTCCATCGCCGGCCTCCGCAATGACCTGCAGGTCGCTGGCGCTTTCCAGTAATTGGCGGATGCCGGCCCGGACGACGTGATGGTCATCCGCCAGAAGAATGCGGATTTTGGTTTTTGATTTGTTCAAGGGTGGCTCCATATTTGTAATGATCCAGCTCCCGGTTCAGGCTCTGTGCCTGGAACATGTAAGGGAACACGAGCCAGGCGATCCCGAGACCTGCAATAATACCGGAAAGAAGACGTGCCCAGGAATTGAAGGAGCCCAGGGCATCTCCGGCATAGAAGGAGGCGGGGAAAACGTTCCCGCTGAGCAATGCCAGCCATTGATTGGTGTCCCGGAAGCCCTGGCCGATCCCCGCGAAGTCGCTGATCATATGTGTCAGCCCGTCCAGCGCCAGGGGGAGCAGGAGCAGGATAAACCCGCTCCAGGAGACCGGTCGGAGTCTCTTGCGGAAGGGCCACCAGACCGCGGCAAAGAACCAGATGCTGGTGTAGAAGGAGATCATGCGGTCGGACCAGGCGACCTTCCATCCCATCACCGGGTCCCCAATGAACTGGCGCAGTACCATCGGGTTGATCGTATCCTGCCAATGGGCCTGGACCTCAGCCAGCGAGTACATGCTCTTCTGGCCGAAGAGGAAGAAGGACCTTTCCGGAAGTTGGTGGCAGAAAAAGGAGTAAATGAGATAGACCGTTTTTCCGGGGAGGCTCCAGCCGAGCTCCATGAAAAGCGGGGCGGTGAAGGGTGCGAAGACCCACAGGCCGTAGATCGCAAGAAAGAGCCCAAACCAATGCGAAGCCAGCCATTCGCCAAAGGAATGCGAGCCGGCCCGGCGGGACGGGAGGACAGCAGAATGGGCCATGGAAGGATTTTACTCCAGTGGGTTAAGTTCGAGGGCACGTTCAATGGCAGCCCGGACCTGCGCATCCGCCTGCTGCCGCAGGGTGTTGATGAGCGAAAGCCAGGTGCGCCCGTCCGAGCCATGCAGGACGAGGGTGGCGGGTTGATCCGCCTTTCCATACACCAACACGACCACCAACTGGCAGTCGCAAGCCTCGGTCCCATGATGGGGACATGGGCATTCCTGCGGACTGATCCGGGCATTATGCAGGTCAAAAGTAGGCAGGAGCCGCAGTCCCTCTTCTGAGAGCGAGTGGGTGAGCCACTCCAAAACCCGGTCACAGGGATGGCCCACGCATAGAAAGGATGATAAGGG
>CAYMQX010000568.1:0-1630 GCA_964392495.1 uncultured Anaerolineaceae bacterium | reverse complement strand
CCAGTCGGATATGGCTGGCAAACCGCAGGCGCACTCCATTCTCGATGGCCGCCGCCCCCTCCATGTGCAGGATCAGCCGGTAGAACAGGCCGCGCAGACCGATCCCCAGGATCGTGGGGATCCAGCCGAACAGGAAAAGGATCGATTGCTCCCAAAGGTAGCGGAGGAGCGAGTCTGCCTGGCGGGCTATGTATAGGCGGATCATATTGAACATATCTTGTTAAAACCGGTTCCTTGATGGCGCAGGTGTTCCGACACTGAAAGGTATAATCCAATTATGTTTCCCGCCATCTTCCTCGACCGCGACGGGGTTCTGATCGAAAACCGGGACGACCATGTTCGCGAATGGTCCCATGTGCAGCCGAGTCCCGAAGCCTTCCAGGCGCTTGCCCTTCCCGGCCTGGAAAATTACTGTGTCGTGATCGTCACCAACCAATCCGCAGTTGGAAGAGGCTTGATGACCCTGGAGACGGCGCAGGAGATCAATACCCGTCTCCTGATGGACATCCGGGCCCTGGGAGGCCGGCTGGACGGGATTTTCATGTGCCCCCATGCTCCTGACGAGGGCTGCACCTGCCGCAAGCCGAGACCCGGCTTGCTTCTCCAGGCCGCTCACGACCTCCACCTGGACCTTGCTTCTTCCTGGATGGTCGGAGATGCCTGGAGCGATCTGCTGGCCGGACAGGCCGCCGGGGTCCATCAAGCCATCCTCCTGCGCACAGGCCGCGGCCGCCAGCAACTGGAACTCACGCCCCCAGGAGAACTCCGGGAGTATCTCGTTTCGGATCATCTCTCTGCAGCATTTAAAGAGATCCTTCGCAGGCCCCGATCTTAATCCCCAAGGGTCTCCTCCGCTATCAGTTTGGGAAACGGAGCCGGCTTGCTTGTCGCAGGCGCGGTTTGCTGTTTGATCGTCAGCACGATGATATGCTCCAGCATCAGGTGAATGTCCTCCACGTGCTCGATAACGCCGCTCCTGACGTGCAGGTGTAAATCGACCAGCGGTCCCAGCCGGCCCCCATCAAAGCCGGTGAATGCCATCGTGAGCGCCCCGTGCTTTTTGGCTTCCAGCATCCCATTGATCACATTGTCGGAATTTCCGCTGGCCGAGATCCCGATCACCACATCGCCCGGGTTGATCAGGTTCGCCAGTTGTTTTGCAAAAACGCTCTCATAACCCTCATCATTGGCGTAAGCCGAAAAGATGGCCATGTTATCTGTCAGGCCAATCACGCGGAAATGGGGAAGCCCCGCCCGCCGCGTGTTCTTGGCAAGGTCGCATACAAAATGCGTGGCCGTGGAGGCTGAGCCGCCATTCCCCATGATGAACACCTGCCGGCCCTCCATGCGAGCCTTTTGAAGCGTTTCGACCGCCTCGGCGATCAATTCCTTGTACAGGGTGCGCTTCAAAACCGAGATATAGTCCTCTATCCTGTCAACTGTCACGGTTGTTTTCCCTCCCTTCCAAGAATCAGGATCTGCGGTAATTAAAAATGACTTTTGTACCGTCCGCTTCCAGGCGGAACGGCAATTCCTGCAATCCATGGAGTGCCCTGCGCACGCTGTTTTGGCGTTCATGCGGCACATACAGAAGCAGGAAACCTCCCCCTCCTGCGCCGGTCAATTTTCC
>CAYMQX010000567.1:0-1636 GCA_964392495.1 uncultured Anaerolineaceae bacterium | reverse complement strand
GAGAGACAAAATGAAGGAGGTTCACATGCCCGCCAAACGCACTGTGAGAAAGCCTCGCCGCCGCACCCGCATGGAGCGGAAACCGGACAGCCCGCTCATCCCGCTCCTGCGCTGGTTCCTGCTCCTGGCCTGGTTCCTGCTGATCGCCACCTCGCAGGACGAGCCCCAAAGCAAAGCCATCCAGGTGATCACGCTCCTGATGGAGATGCTGACACCCGCTGGCTGCCGGCAATTCGCCTGCTGAAACCTGCACGAGAACACACGCACGCCTTGCAGCGATGTGGAAAGGAGGTCGGAATGTTGAACTCGATCTGGGATCTCTGGCCCTGGATCTCGCTGGGCATCTTCACCCTGCTGGTCAAGTGGTTCTACCGCATGACTCACGGACAGGTATATATGCCTCTGGGCGAGCATAGCTCCATCCGCCCCGCCTCGGATGGGATCGGCTTCATGCTGCTGATCTCGCTGGTCATCGGCGCGGCGATCTGCGTGCTGATCGATAACGGCTTCTAACAGAACGATCATCCCCGACGGCCGGGGCGGCGAATGTACCGCCCCCCGGCCGCCGCAAGAGTCCGTTTGGATGTATACTCACTCCACTTACCGGTTCAGGAGTTGAACATGCGCCATATCCATACGCTCATTATCGGTGCGGGCCAGGCAGGGCTGGGGGCCAGTTGGCATCTTTTACAGCGCGGCGTCGAACACATCATCCTTGAGAAGTCGGACCGGGCGGGCGCCGCCTGGCGCGACCAGCGCTGGGATTCCTTTGCCCTTAACTCCCCCCGCTGGGCCAGCGCCCTCCCCGGCGACCCTTATTCGGGCGACGATCCGGAGGAGCTGCTCCCCCGCCTGCGGGTGCTCGACTATTTCGATGTCTATGTAAAGAAGTTCGCTTTCCCCATCCAGTACCGCATCTGCGTCACGGCGGTCGAGCCGCTGGAGGGGCGCGGCTGGCTGGTGACGACCGACTCCGGCGCCTGGCGCGCCGACAACGTGGTGATCGCCACGGGTCTGTTCCAGTCGCCGAAGTTCCCGGCTTTCGCCGCGCAGATCGCCCCGCGGGTCGCGCAGGTCCATTCCAGCGCCTACCGCAGCCCCGCCGCCCTGCCGGAGGGCGCGGTGCTGGTGGTCGGCGCCTCGCAATCCGGTATGCAGATCGCGGAAGACCTGCACACCGCCGGGCGCAGGGTCTATCTCTCCACCGGTCAGGCGCCGCGCGCTCCGCGCCGCTACCGCGGACGGGATGTCTTCGGCTGGCTGAAGCCCGCCGGGTTCTTCGACCGCACGCCCGATATGCTGCCCTCTCCGCGCCTCCGCTTCGCGGGCAACCCGCAGGTCTCCAACCGCAGGGACGGTCCGCCGGTCAACCTGCACTATTTCTCGCGCGTGGGGATGCAGCTGCTGGGCCGCCTCACCGGCGGGAGCGGCGAACGCCTCTCCTTTGCCGATGACCTGCCCGCCAACCTGACCCGCGCCGACCAGGGCGAAGCGGACCTCGTCAAGATGATGGACGGCTACATCGCCGCGCATGGAATCGAGACGCCCGCCGAGCGCCTGCCCGAATACAGGGACGGCTACGCCGTGAAGCCGCTGCGCCAGCTGGACCTCGCCGCGCAGGGCGTCAGCGCCATCC
>CAYMQX010000566.1:0-1638 GCA_964392495.1 uncultured Anaerolineaceae bacterium | reverse complement strand
CCAGCCCGAAGAAATATTCGGTGGGGAAGAGCCCGCCGAATTGCAGCAGCAGCGCCAGCAGGGTCAGCCTGAGGCTGCAGCGGCGTACGGCCAGGGCCGTCACGCCGAAGGAGAGCAGGTAAAAGATGAAGGGGATCAGTTCCTGGTTGATGTGTGTGAGGGCCACCCAATGCTGGGAATAAGCGGGGTAAACAAGGATGAAGAGAGCAACTGCCAGGGCAAAGAAGCGGCGCTCCGGCCAGAGGGTTTTGAAGGACCACCAGGCGGAAAGCCCGATGAGGAAGCGGATGAGCAGTGCAAAAAGCTGCCAATAGAGCGGGACAGGCGGGATCAGGCTGGTGGTGAGAAAGAAGATGGGCCCCAGGAATGGTCGGAAGCCTGCAAAGGAGGAGATGAACTGCGCCGGGCCAAGGAAACGCCTTGCCCAGGCAAAGCCCCAGTCATCCCAGTGAAAACCGGCGGTCCCGGCGAGTAACCCGTATCCCAGCAGGGTGAAGAGGGCGAGAAGCAGGGGAATGGATCGTTCCGATCCCAGGATACGCCGCATCGGAGGCATTATAAACTGAAAGCCGCGGCGGGAGATTCTTGCCGCGCGTGGCGGCGCCTGAATTCGATCTGACAATTTCAAATCAATAGGGGTTTCACGCGGAGCAGCCTCGGACACAGGTCATGTATTCAAGTCCTGGCACCCCCTTCGCGGGCGGCCACCGAGAAGATACTGACCGGCTGCTGCTTGCCTTTGAATAACACCGGGCCGAGAGCTTCCACCTCGACCTCCTGAGGCAGCCCCTCGCGCGTGTACTGGTCGATGAGGATGGGACAGGCTGCCTGTTTGGTGTGGTCCTCAAGGCGTGCTGCCAGGTTGACGGTATCGCCCACGCAGGTATAGAAGGCGCGCTGCTGGGTGCCGGTGTAGCCGGCGATCATTTTGCCGCTGGCGATGCCGATACCGATCCGGATCTGGACCTTGCCGCGGGCGGCCTGCTCCCGGTTGAACAGGTCGAGGTTTTCGATCATGCCCAGCGCGGCCCGGACGGCCCGCGCCCGGTGATCCTCATAATGGAGAGGCGCGCCGAAAACCGCCATGATGCCGTCGCCCACCATCTGGTTCAATGTGCCGCTGTTGGAGGAGATGGCATCGAACATGAGTGTGAAGTAATCGTTGAGCAGTTCGATGGTATCGGCCGGGTCCTGGTTTTCCGCGATGGTGGTGAAGGAGCGGATATCCGCGAACATGGCCGTGGCGGTGATGTGCTTGCCTCCCAGCATAAAGCCCTTCTGGAGCAGCTCTTCGGCCACCTGAGGTGTGGCAAAAGTCCGCAGGAGGCTGCGCTGCTGGTCGCGCAGGCGCTTCTTCTCCAGGCTGGCACCGACGCGGGCGCGCAGCAGCACAGGGTTGAGGGGCTTGGTCAGATAATCCTCCGCGCCCATCTCGATGCACCGGACCACCCGGTCCAGCTCGTCGGAGGCCGAGGTCATGATGACGGGCATGTCGCGCAGCTTTGGATCGTGGAGCAGCGCCTCCAGCACCTCGAAGCCGTTCATCACGGGCATCTCGATATCCAGGAGTACGAGGTCATAAGGCCCGGATTGCAGCATGTCCATCGCCTCGCGTCCGTTCTCCGCGGTGGCAACCTC
>CAYMQX010000565.1:0-1638 GCA_964392495.1 uncultured Anaerolineaceae bacterium | reverse complement strand
ACCAAGGCCATAGCCAGCAGGGCGCTCAAAACCACCAGGACAGTGAAGGGGATTAGCGTGTTGATCTCTCCCAACACGACAGCTTCCGGGAGCTGAAGCACTACACCGGCTTCCAATTCCGGGAGCCATTGTGCCTGAGCAATGACCTTCTGCCCATCCCGGAGAGGAAATTCCAGTGAGGCAGGGGTTGATAACAGGGTGCTGGCCTGCATCATCTCTGCAAAGGCAGATTTGATCGTGGTGGACTGATCGGCGGAAGCGGGGAGTATTCCCAGGTCATTGGTATATGGATCGCTTCCAATCAGAGTACCCTCAGAAGTGACAAAATAGGCATCCGCGGACGGATTAAGGTCGATCAAAGGCTGGAGCAGAACGGAAAGACTCTGGGGCTCGGAAACACCGACCAGAGATCCCAGATAGGAGCCGCCTGAACTGAAGTAAGGCTGAATGGTGAAAGCAGAGAGCTTTTGAGGATAGAGCGGGTTGAGATCGAAAAGTGTGGTCGTAACGGGCTGATGCAAAGAAAGCTTTCTATAGAGCGTCGTATCTTGCAGCGAGACACCCTCCCAGGCCTCATTGGTGGCAATCAGGATTTTTCCATTGGGGCGCACCAGAAAGAACTGATTGAAGGTGGGGTCCTCAGCATTCATTATGAGGGCGTCGTAATTTTCCAACAATTCCCCCCGGATGGCATTAAAGGTGAAGCTCTGACGATTGCTGTGAAGCGCCTGTTCTACAATCGAGGTCAGGTCACTACGGTTGGAAAGCCGTTCCAAACGAATGGCCTTGGTCTTGAAAAGAAGCACTACGTCTCTTAATTGGCTGCCGATAAGCGTCTGCATTTGGGTGACAGCCTGCTGGCGCAGAAGGCCGCTGGAACGCAGATATGCCGCAAGCCCCATCGCCATCAAGGGGATGAATGTCAACAGGACGAGCGTTCGGATTAGTGTTCGGCGCAGGCTGGACCTGAATATTGGATTTCCAGCCGGATTCGAAGGAGAGTCGGGAGAGGTGCTCATGATCTAGGAGTATTCCCATACCGGATCGCCACTGAGGATGCGGCGGATCTGATCGGGGAACCGGTCAGGGTCCAAGGGCTTTCCGAGAAAGCCATCGAATCCCGAGGTGCGCGCCTTATTCATCTGCTCGCGGCTGGCTTCGGCGGTCACGGCGATTATGGGAATGGCTTTTAATCTTTCGGAGGCGCGTATCTTGCGGAGGGCGCCGTATCCGTCCTCGTAGGGAAGCCGGATATCCATAAGGATCAGATCGAGACGAGGAAGAGTATCAGCGTACTCAACAACTTCATACCCGGAGGTCTTCCATTCGCAGTGGATACCTAGATAACCGAGCATACGTGCGATCAGGACGAAATTGGAAACGTTGTCTTCCACGACCAGGACAGTTGTATCCTTGGGGATCGCAGGTTTTCGGATGGGCTGGGTGTCGGAGACCAGCGGTGCCGTGTTAGTCATGGACAGTCCTTATAAATCGTTCAATCTGCCTGGAAAGATCATCAATATCGATGGGCTTTTGAATATAGCCATCACACCCGGCCTCAAGGGACTTTTCGCGGTCGCCTCGCATCACATTGGCGGTAACTGCCACAATCGGGATATGGGTATGGGCCGGCATGGT
>CAYMQX010000564.1:0-1639 GCA_964392495.1 uncultured Anaerolineaceae bacterium | reverse complement strand
CCAGGTTGAACAGGCGCAGCAGTTCCTCGATGCGCCGCCCGGTCTGCGCTGAGTCCATGCCATACAGGTCTCCCACAAAGCGCAGCAGCTCGCGGGCCGATAGCTTGGAGTACAGGTTGGGCGTATCGGGCACATAGCCGGTGGCCGCCTTGGCAGACAGGGGCTGGCGCTGCACATCATATCCGGCCACCCGTGCCGTCCCGGAGCCGGGTTGAAGAAGCCCGACGATCATTTTGATCGTGGTGGTCTTGCCGGCTCCGTTGGGCCCGAGAAATCCGAACACTTCACCGCCCGAGACGCTCAGGCTGACATGATCCACGGCTGCCTTGGTACCGTAATTTTTGCTCAGTTCGTTCAGTTCGATCAGTGGGGTGGAAAGCATGGGTAAGGGAACCTCCTCGCTCTATTGATTATACGGCGGTCGGAGGAGAAGGTGGCACGCGAAACCGGTCGGATCGCGGACACGAGCCGCCGGTCAAATTCCATGCAGCCTGCAAACCCGGGTTTTGTAATCACAGGGCCTGCCGGTTTCAAATGGGAAGCTTCCCGAGGGTTGGATGGTCTCTTCGCTTCGCTCCTTCCCACATGGAAATCCAATTGCGCGTTGTATCACAATACATCCTGTTGTATAATGAAATTAATCACAAGCTGGTTCCCGCTGATAACATCCTTGGCGGTGTTTAGATCCCAGCTCTAAACAACACGGAGGATTGCACGAAAGCCGCTTCTCTCCCTCGATCGAGGGCGGGCCGCGGCGTTTTTGATTCGGCAGGAACCCAATAAGGTCTTCCCAGATCCTCTCTGGAGAAATGAGGAACAATGGAGTTCAAAACCATCCAGAAATCTCCTGATCGTTGGAGAGTGCCGCCGAACCTCGTGAATTACGAAAAAACATATGGGGAGTTTTCCTGGGACCAACTCCTGCTCGACCTGGACGGCCTGCCCAATGGGGCAGGCCTTAATATTGCCCATGAGGCGATCGACCGCCACGCCAACGGTCCCTTGCGGGAGAAGCTGGCTCTGCGCTGGCTTGGCGCCAACGGGGAAATCCGCGATTTCACTTACAGCGATATGCAGGAACAGACCAATCGTTTTGCCAACGTCATTCGCAAGCTGGGTGTGAAAAAGGGCGAATTGGTCGGCAGTCTTGCCGGGCGGATCCCCGAACTGTACATTGCATGCCTGGGCACTCTGAAGAACGTCAGCGTCTTTTGTCCGCTCTTCTCCGCTTTCGGCCCGGAACCCATCTTCCAGCGTCTGATGCGCAGTGAAGCCAAGGTCCTGGTCACCACCCAGGGTCAATATGCGAAGAAAATCGTTCAACAGCGCGGGGAGCTTCCGCACCTCAAATACATCCTGATCACGGACATCCACGAAGATATCGATGAAGATGTGCTTTCGCTGCCTGTACTGATGGGCAGGGCTTCACCCGAATTCACCATCCCACCCACCGACCCCGAGGACCGCTCTGTACTGCACTTTACCAGCGGCACCACCGGAATGCCCAAGGGCGCCATCCACGTGCATAAGGCCATCCAGATGCACTATCTTACGGCCAGATACGCCCTCGACCTTCACCCCGATGACATCTTCTGGTGCACCGCTGACCCAGGCTGGGTGACCGGAACCTCCTACGGCA
>CAYMQX010000563.1:0-1642 GCA_964392495.1 uncultured Anaerolineaceae bacterium | reverse complement strand
GCCGTAATCTTCCTGGCTATTACCGTTCCATTATTCACCACTTTCTTTTCAAACCCTTCCGGGATGGGGACCGGTTTTATCGGGTCGCTCGGCTACTGGTTGTCACAGCAGGAGGTAGCGCGAGGCAGCCAGCCCTGGTATTACTATTTGATCGTTTTCCCCATCTACGAGTACCTGCCTCTGATCGCAGGAATCCTGGGGGCAATTGTCCTGTTCACGCGATGGAAAGCCTTCGATAGATCCCAACAAAGGTTCGCCGCTTTCCTGGTCTGGTGGGCAATCTGGATATTTACGGGTCTCACCCTGGCTGGGGAAAAAATGCCCTGGCTCTCAACTCATATCGTGGTGCCCTTCATCATTCTGGCAGGATGGTGGATCGGTCAATTGATCGATAAGGTACGCTTCCCGGTTGAGGGTCCCCGGCTGCGCGCCAGGGGGCCGGGTCTGGCTGCTCTGGGCATGGTTGCCGTCCTTCTGTTGATGACGATCCGCACCTCGATCGCAGCCAACTATATCAATTTCGATTACGTCACTGAATTCATCGACTACGCCCATGGCGCTCCAGGCGTTAAGCAGGTTCTGAACGAGCTTAATGCCATCGCAAGCCATACAGCAGAAGGACAGGATCTGAAAATCGCCTATGATGATGAGGTTACCTGGCCGATGGTTTGGTATCTGCGCGAATTCCGAAATCTGTCCTATTACGGTGCAGAACCGAACCCGCCTGCCCTGGATGCGCCGGTCGTCCTGGCGGGCCCAAAAAATTGGGATAAGGTGGAATCGATCCTTGGCAGCCGATATCACCGCTTTGAGGTGATCCGCATGTGGTGGCCGATGGAGGATTATAAAGAGCTTACCTGGGAACGAATCCGTTCCGCAGTGATGAATCCAGCCATGCGAGGGGCACTTTGGGAGATTTTTTGGGATCGGGATTATCAAAAATACGCCGGGCTGACCTCGCAGCCCCTGGATTCACCCACAACCTGGCCGCTTGAGCAGCGCATGCGGGTTTATGTGAGACGGGAGATCGCGCTCCAGATGCTGAGCTCGAGTCTCGGGGATGTAGTACTGGAGGATCTCCCGGCAGCGGTGAATGCCTATGCAGGGATCCAGCGGCCCGCGGAACCCCGGCGGGTCATTACCAGTGCAGGACTGGCCGCGCCACGGAACCTGGCTTTCGCCCCGGACGGATCGACCTATGTGGCGGATACTGGTGATTCCCGGATCATCCGCCTCAATTCCGCCGGAGAGGAGCTATCTTCCTGGGGAAGCCGCACTCCAGACGGTCAAACACCTCCGGCTCCCTCCACATTTCTGGAGCCCTGGGGGATTGCAGTGGATGCGCGTGGAAATGTGTATGTTGCCGATACGTGGAATCACCGGATACAGAAATTCGATCCCTCCGGAAATTTTCTGCTTGAATGGAACACTGCAAACGATACAGAGGGAAATCCTGTCCCCATGTGGGGGCCGCGCGGGATCGCGGTCGGCAGGGATGGCCGCGTCTACGTCACAGACACCGGCAACAAGCGTGTAGAGGTCTTTGACCCATCCGGAGCGTTTCTATTTCAATTTGATACCACCGGCGAGGCCTATCTGGATGAACCGGTTGGAATTGCTCTGGGGCCGGATGGCCGCGCGT
>CAYMQX010000562.1:0-1644 GCA_964392495.1 uncultured Anaerolineaceae bacterium | reverse complement strand
ACTCTGCGGCTGGTTCCGATCCTGCGCGGCGAGTTGGAACGAGTCCACGGGCTGGAACTGTTGGACCAGATCGAAATGCCTCTTCTGCCGGTGCTGGTGGATATGGAGATGGAGGGCGTCCTGCTGGACCTGCCCTTTTTTGCATCCCTGGGTGCGGACCTCCAGCAGCGGCTTGAGTCCATCGAACAGCAGGTCTTCCAGTCGGCGGGAAAAACCTTCAATATCAATTCCACCCAGCAGCTCTCCGAAGTTCTGTTCACGCACCTGGGCTTGCAGCCGCCCGACCGCGGCAACAAGACCGCCAGCGGGCATTACTCCACCTCGGCAGGGGTACTGGAACTGCTGCGCGGCAGCCACGCAGTGGTGGACCAGGTGCTGGAGCACCGCGAACTCTCCAAGCTGAAATCCACCTATGTGGATGCCCTCCAGGCGGCGGTCGATCCGCAGACGGGGCGCGTGCACACCTCCTACAGCCAGACCGGCGCGGTGACCGGAAGACTCTCCTCGGCCAACCCCAACCTGCAGAACATCCCCATCCGCACCGAGGAAGGACGCCGCGTACGCAGGGGTTTCATCTCCGCACCGGGCAGTGTGCTGCTCTCGGTGGACTACTCACAGATCGAGCTGCGCATCGTAGCGCACATGGCGCAGGACGAGGCCATGCTCGAGGCCTTCCGGCGCGGACAGGATATCCACGCCACGACCGGGGCGGCCATCTACCACGTATCGCTGTCCGAGGTGACCAAGGGGATGCGCAGACATGCCAAGGCCATCAATTTCGGATTGATCTACGGCATGTCGGCCTTCGGGCTGACGCGCTCAACCGACCTGACTCTGGCCGAAGCCGAAAATTTCATGAAAGCCTATTTCGAGCAGTTCCCCGGCGTGAAGAGCTATCTCGACGGGATCCGCAAGCAGGCTGCCAGGGATGGATACGTTGAAACCCTGCTGGGGAGACGGCGTTATTTCCCCGCGCTGAAGATGGGCACGAACCCGCAGTTGCGCGCCCGCGAGGAACGCGAAGCCATCAACGCTCCGGTGCAGGGCACCGCGGCGGATATCATGAAGCTCGCCATGCTGAGGATACCCGCGGCGCTCCACTCCGCCGGGCTGGCAGGCAAGATGCTGCTGCAAGTGCACGATGAGCTGCTGCTGGAATGCCCGCGCGCCGAGTTGGAGGCTTCTGCCCGCCTCGTCCAGGAGACCATGGCCGGGGCTTACCCCCTGAGCATCCCGCTCTCAACCGAGGCGCGCTGGGGCGAGAACTGGGGAGAGATGACAGTGATGGCATAGGGGAGGATGGTGATGTTTACCCGACCCCTCACTGCATGGGTGACTACTGCCCCTTCGCTCCGCGTTGTGCGAACGTGCTTCGCAGTTGTCGTTGCTGCGGGCAAAACGGTTTACGGAGTGCCGCAAAATTTGCTTTACTTTTTATTTAAAATTTAGAGCTGCAAATCTATGTGAAAAGTAAACTTATTTATGCGACAAGCGGTAGAATAGGGCTATGGCTGGAAGAGAAGACGTTTTTCAGAACCACATGAACGAAGGCCATTCGGCCGCCTGGGACCAGGAATGGGACAAGGCGGTGGCGGCCTATCGCGAGGCCCTCCAGGAGTTCCCCGAACACCCCAAGGCGCTTAA
>CAYMQX010000561.1:0-1651 GCA_964392495.1 uncultured Anaerolineaceae bacterium | reverse complement strand
GCCCATGCCAGAGGAGCTTCCCGACGGCGCCCCGGGACCTTCCATCCAATTCGACCAACATGAGCAGGACCGGAACGTGCGCGCCGCGTATGCACGTCTGACGAATGAGCAGCAGGAGGTCCTGACCTTAAGATTCGGCCAGGGATACTCGCTGGAAGAGACAGCCTTGTATATGAAGAAGAAGGTCAACGCCGTTAAAGCAGTGCAATTCCGTGCACTGGCCGCGCTTCAGCGGCAGCTGGCGGAGGTGGAAGATGAATAAGCGCGTGACGGATGCCCTGGAATACTGCCTGCGTGCCATCCAGGATGGGGCCAGCGTGGAGGCTGTGCTGACACGCTTTCCGGAGATGGCGGACGAGCTTCGCCCCCTCCTGGAGGCGGCACGGCAGGCGCGCCAGTTGAAAGGCCCGGGTCCCTCCGAGGCTGTCATCCAGCGGACGCGGGCGCGCCTGATGCAGCAGGCCGCGCAGATGAAGCCGAAGCGTCCGGCGGCAGTCCTTCCGCTGGCGCAGCGCCTGGCTTTCTCGCTGTTGATGGCCCTGGTCCTGATGCTGAGCGGTACCGGCCTGGTGCGGGCCGCTTCCATAACGCTGCCAGGCGATAACCTGTACCCGGTGAAACGCACCTGGGAAGGCTTGCGGCTGCAATTTTTTGTGAACCCGGGGAGGCGGGAAGCGCTGGAGAGCGAGTACGAGCAGGAACGGCTGGATGAGGTGGCCGAGCTGATTCAAAAGGGCCGGCTGGTCCCGATCAGTTTCAGCGGGCTGATCACTGCACAGACCGGCGGGCAGATCGTGGTCTCGGGTGTGCAGGTGACGCTAACGGGCCAGACACAGATCTCAGGGGCGGCGCTGGCGATCGGCTCGGCGGTGATCGTGGTCGGAACGACAGACAGCCTCGGCCAGGTGGCGGCCATGGAGATCCGTGTATTGCCCTCGGGATCGCTGGTGCCGGTTGCGGAAGCGCGCGGGTCGAGGTCACAAGGCGGCGGGACCGACAAGCATTCCAGCACCTTCCACCTGGAGGGCAAAGTCGACTCGATTGAGGGAAATGTGCTGGTGGTGGATGGGCGCAGCGTGATCGTGGACCCAGCGATGCTGCCGGCGCTTGTCCCTGGCGACATGGTCGAAGTGAAGGGCTACTTTACCGCCGAAGGCCAGTTCTTTGCCACCGAAGTGGAACTCGAAGAGCCCGATCAGGAGGACCTGCAGGGAAAACCGGAAACAGATGAAGAGAAGCCGGACTCGACCCCGGATGACCCAAAGTTGGAAGAAGATCACCACGATGAGGATCATTCCGATGAAGATCACAAGGACGAGCATCAGGAGGATGATCACGACCAACCCAAGCCGGAGGAGACCCCGGAAAGCCATTAGGATCACCATGCAGACAGCAGCCATCAGGCAGGCAGCGCGCCTGCCTGATTTTTTATGTTATATTTTCGGATAGAATAACGGGCAGGACGACCCTTTAGCGCGTATACCAGGAGACTCTCAATGGCCGATAACGAATTCTACATCGGGCGGAAATACGATCTCAAGACCGGCAGGACGGGTGATAACCTTGGATATGACCACGCGGACCTGACCACACACGCGGTGGTGACCGGGATGACCGGCTCGGGAAAAACGGGCCTATGCGTGTCGCTGCT
>CAYMQX010000560.1:0-1653 GCA_964392495.1 uncultured Anaerolineaceae bacterium | reverse complement strand
GAACGTCCGGATCGGATTCACAATACAGCGTCTCGCGGTGTTCGCGCATGATAAAGCCCTCCTGCACGGCATGGTCAATGGCGGCCAGGAGGTGCGAAAAATAGCTGCGTACATTGAGCAAGCCCACCGGCTTGGTGTGGGCGCCGATCTGGCCCCAGGTGATCGTCTCGAACAGCTCATCAAAGGTGCCAAAACCACCGGGCAGGGCGATGTACCCATCCGCAAGCTCGTGCATGCGCGCCTTGCGGGAATGCATCTCGGGGGTAACATCCATGCGGGTGAGATGTGCATGGGCCAGCACCGGCGTGTTCATGCCGGGGATGATGACCCCCACGACCTCACCCCCCGATTCCAGCGCGCCGTCTGCCACGGCGCCCATCAGGCCCGTCCGCCCGCCTCCAAAGACCAGCCGCAGATCGCGCCGGGCGAGGGTCGTCCCCAACCCACGCGCCGCGGCAATGTAATCGGGGTGGACCGCATCCGAGGAACCACAGTAAACACAGATCGATTTAATGACAGTCATTCCTGGTCTCCAGTATGGATTTTGGGTGTCGAAGAACAGCAAACCTTGCAGGAGATTCCCGCTATGCCCACGGGGAGGGATCGGCGGGGATCCCCCGACCCCGGCTTGCATATGATGGGGTTTCCTGTTCCCTTAAGTATAAAACGAAACAGGGAGGTTAGAATTGTATTAGACCACCCCCGCCGTGCTTGACGCTGAATCGGGGCGGTGCTATCAATAGCATAACCATGGAATACAAGGATTACTACCAGACCCTGGGCGTCGAGCGCAAGGCCAATACCGATGAGATCCGCAAGGCTTACCGGAAGCTGGCCATGAAATATCACCCCGACCGCAACCCGGGCGACAAGGCCGCCGAGGAGCGCTTCAAGGAGATCAACGAGGCCTACCAGGTGCTCAGCGATTCCGGAAAGCGCGCCCGCTACGACCAACTGGGCAGCGCCTACTCCAACTGGCAGGAGGGCGGAGGCCGTCCCACAGACTTCGATTGGAGCCAGTGGTTTAACGGGCAGCCGGGGGCGCGAACCGGCGGAGGCACGCGCGTGGAATATGGCGGGGATGTGAATGATCTCTTCTCCGAATTCTTCCGCAGCATCTTCGGCAGCGAGCCGGCTGCGCGGGGCGGGCGGTCCCGACAGGCGCCCATCTATGAGCAGCCCGTGGATATCAGTCTGCAGGAAGCCTATGAAGGCACCACGCGCCAGATCAACTCCGATAGCCGCAGAGTCAAGGTGAGCATCCCTCCAGGCGTGCGGACCGGATCCAGGGTGCGGGCAGCCGGCGCCGGCCCGGGAGGCACGGACCTGTATTTGGTGGTGCAGGTGGAGGAGGATGAGGCCTTCCAGCGTGAGAACAACGACCTGCATACCAGCGCCAGCGTGGATATCTTTACGGCCACCCTGGGGGGCCAGGCCGACGTGCAGACCATGACCGGCAAGGTGAAGCTCAGCATTCCCCCGGGGACCCAACCCGAACAGGTCTTCCGGCTGGCAGGGCGCGGCATGCCGCAGCTTAAGAACCCGAACGTCCGGGGCGACCTTTACGTCCGGCTCAAGGTAACAGTTCCCCGCTATCTATCGTCCAAGCAAAGAGACCTTCTGGAGGAAGCCTCCAGGATCAAGTTTTAAGCG
>CAYMQX010000559.1:0-1656 GCA_964392495.1 uncultured Anaerolineaceae bacterium | reverse complement strand
GAGCCCGGAGGGCTTTCGTGGGAACTGAGCAGGGGCTTCAGCCCCGGCGTCTCAACATTTCGTGTGGGGCTGCTTCGTCGGGGGGAATGTCCGGGCAAAACGCCGGACATTCCCTGCCCTCCTCGCAACGACATCACTCCACGATCTGTGCGCCGAGCTGCCCCACCAGGTGCGAGAAGATGCTCGTGATATACACCGTGGAACCGAGCGAGAGCACCAGCGTGACGATCCAGCCGATGCACGGGATCCATCCCACCAGGCCGCCGACGATCGAGACGACCATGCCCACGCCGATCCCCGCCACCAGGCTCAGACCCCAGACGGTGAAATACGGGCCGGAGTTGCGCGTGATGATCTCGGAGATGCGCCGGAAGTCGAAACAGGAGGCGAAGCTGCCGGTGCGGCTGTAGATCAGGAAGATGGCCGGCTGGACCAGCGCCATGAGCAGACCGTAGATCACGGCCACGCAGGCCACCAGCGGGAAGAGCAGCCCGCCCGTCCCCGCCAGCATCCCCGAGAGCCCCTGCAGGTCCTGGCTGCCGGAGAGCAGACCCGAGAGGATCAGCACGGTGAAGGGGATGCCGAAGAGCAGCAGGAGGGGCAGCGCATAGACCAGCCCGGCCAGACCCAGCATCAGCCCCTCGCTGAACTTCTTGCCGATATCGTCCCACTCCGGGAGGGTCGGTGAGACCCCGCCCTTCACATTGCGGACGATCTCCACCATGTACCCGGTCCAGGCAAAGTTCAGGATCGGGATCATGGTGATCAGCCCGCCCAGCCCCAGCTTGCTGGCCCACTGGCGGTCTTCGAACTGGAAGGTGAAAGATCTTTGTATGTCCATGAATTTCCCTACGTTGGAAGGCGGCAAAGGTTTCGCCCGGGCAGACCCCCCGGGGTCTCTCATTCTCCGGCATAAAAAAGAGAGCCTGTTCCCGTCAGGCTCTCACTTCGTTCGATGGCGCTTAACCCCAACCCTGTTTTTTGACGAAATCGGTGATCACCGGGATGGTGACATACTTGCCCTGGTAGCCCTGGATGCCCCAGTAGATGCACGCGAACCAGACGATGAGCGGCACGCAGGAAAGCACCACGGTCCACCCCAGGCCGAGGCTCAGCACAATATTGATGATCCCCACGACCAGAGCCTGACCGTTGTGCGCCTTGATGAACGGACGGTTCTTTTTGTCTTCCATCAGCATGATGATGATGGGGACGAGGGGGGTCAGGATCCAGGCCAGCAGCGTCCAAAGCTTGTCATCGCTGGTGACTTCAGGAGACGACATCATCGGTTCTTGTGACATGAAATATTCCTCCAAATTAGGACAGGGATTGGTTTTGAGTATTGTACAACCAATCGAATCAAAAATCAACGAAAGCCCGTATGTTACCGGGGTACTGCCTCGCGGGGAGTGGACATCGTCCCCGAAGCGAACATCGTCCCCAAAGCGAACATCGTCCCCGAAGCGAAGCGGAGGGGAGCGGAGGGGAGCGGAGGTGAAGCGTGAGCGGAGACGAAGCGCCGGGGGGATAGGTCCAAACCCCCCTCAATCCCCCCGAAACGGGGGGATAGGTCCGCAGGCAGGCGAGCCCGGAGGGCTTTCGTGGGGACTGAGCAGGGGCTTCAGCCCCGGCGTTCGTGAGGTCTCGCGCGGCGCG
>CAYMQX010000558.1:256-1657 GCA_964392495.1 uncultured Anaerolineaceae bacterium | reverse complement strand
ACCTGCAGGACCAGCTTATCAAGAAGGACCTTCCCGATCTGCGCGCGGCCCTGGGCATCGACCTGCGCGCCGCTGTGCTGAAGGGCCGTTCCAATTACCTGTGCCCGCGAAGGCTTCAATATATTCGGCAGCATGGGCCGGCCAACGAGGACGAAATGCGGGTGCTGGGCAAGGTACTCGTATGGCAGCTTCAGAGCCATTCGGGCGATCGCAGCGAGATCAACCTGACCGGCCCGTCCGAGCGCGAAGTCTGGAGCCGGCTCTCTGCGGAAGACGACAACTGTACAAACGATACCTGCCTGGGGCGCATGGGCGGAACCTGTCCCTTCTACCGGGCAAAGCAGGCAGCCCAATCGGCGCATGTCCTGATCGTAAACCATGCGCTATTGCTCTCGGATATCGCCACGGGCAGCAAGGTGCTTCCCGAATATGATTATGTGATCGTGGATGAGGCACATCACATGGAGGCTGCCACCACCAATGCCCTGAGCTTCCGCCTGACCCAGTTCGACATGGAGCGCATGACCCGCGAGATCGGCGGTTCCTCGGCAGGCGTTTTGGGGCGATTGCTAACCGACCTCCACGATTCACTGCGACCCTCGGACTTTGGCCTACTTCAACAAAAGGTGAAGCGCGCCACCGACCAGGCCTTTCGCCTTGAGCAGTTAGTGAAACAGTTCTACACGGTATTGGGTGAGTTCACCGCCGGGCAACGCGAGGGTCAGCCCCCCTCCAACTACGCCTGGCAGCTCAGGATCATCCCCGCAGTGCGCACTCTCGCCTCCTGGGAGCAGGTTGAGATGATGTGGGGAGAGGCCGATGAGACCATGCTGCTGCTGATCAAAACCCTGGGTGAATTGTACAAGGATGTGGCCTCGCTGTATTCGGATGGACACGACAACCTGGAAGAGGTCATGAGCACACTCAGCAATCTGCTGCGGCGCATGACAGAGACCGAGCTGGCTGCCAACGGATTGATCAGCAACCCGATGATGGATCAGATCTACTGGGTGGAGGTCAATCCCCGCGGGGACCGCCTCTCGCTCAATGCCGCGCCTCTTCGGGTCGGTCCGCTCGTGCAGAAATATCTCTGGCACGAGAAGGCCTGCGTGATCCTTACCTCGGCAACCATGACGGCCCACGGTGAATTCCAGTATGTGCGCAACACCCTGAGCGCCGATGAAGCCGATGAGCTTATGCTGGGTTCGCCCTTCGACTACGAATCCAGCACGCTGCTGTATGCAGCTGATGACATCCCGGAACCCAACGCCCCCGGTTACCAACAGGCTCTCGACCGCGGCATAGTGCAGCTTGCACGTGCCACCGGCGGGAGAATGCTGGTCTTATTCACCTCTTATACTGCCCTGAAAAAGACCTCCCAAGCCATCAGCAAGGCACTGG
>CAYMQX010000558.1:0-246 GCA_964392495.1 uncultured Anaerolineaceae bacterium | reverse complement strand
ATCACTCCGCTTCTCAACAAAGACCATATCCAGGTGTTTGAACAGGGAGAAGGCGCCTCGCCGAATGCCTTGCTGGAATCCTTTCGTTCCACTGGGCGAGCGGTGCTTCTGGGAACGCGCGCCTTCTGGGAGGGCGTGGATGTACCGGGGGAGGCGTTGAGCGTTGTCGTCCTCACCAAACTTCCCTTTGATGTTCCCACCGATCCGTTGATCGCAGCCCGGTCAGAGTTGTATGAGGATTCCTTC
>CAYMQX010000557.1:0-1659 GCA_964392495.1 uncultured Anaerolineaceae bacterium | reverse complement strand
ATCCATGTGCCTGGTGAGCTGCTTGAGAACCGCCTTGATCTCGGCCTCCGCCTCGGCTTCCGGGCGGCCCATCCCTTCCTGGCCGAAGAAGCGCATATAGCCCTGCATAAAGCCCCCGCCTGACATCTTCCAGCGATTGTTCCGGTGCGTTACCTTCCCCGCCTGGCGGTAGGGTTTGAGCACCCATATTCCGGCAGGGCCCACGAGCAGGTGCGGGACGGGGGTCAGGAAATGATAAAGAGTGTAATCTCCAGGGAGGCCTTTGAGGCCTGCGTCCAGTGTTTCATCGGGCCGGGGTGAGCGACCATAACGGTTGCCCAGGTATATGCTGACCTGGGTGAGGATAAAACCCAAGAGCAAGGAAATGAGGGCGTAATTGAAAAGATCAGCCCTTTTAAGCGTCAGAAACATGCCGGCTGCGAGCACAATGATTCCGGCAAGGCTGGTCCACTGCCCGAGCCGGCTGTTACGCTTGATGAGAGCTTCATTCTTGATGATCTTCATACAACTGCCTGCCTTTTCAGGCTTTCTTCGATGGCGGATTTCATGGCTTCCAGCACATGGGCTTCGACCGCGTCTCTGGCGAGACGGATGGCGTTTTTGATGGCCAGCGAATCAGAGCGACCATGGCCGATGAATACCAGGCCGTTGACACCGAGAAGGGGGGCTGCTCCCTCTTCACTTGGGTCGAGCATCTTTTTGATCCTGCCGAGAGCGGGCTTGACCAGCATACCGCCCAGCATCGCCAGTGGACCCCCGTTCTTGATGGCGTCCTTGATCTTTTCAATGATCAACCTGGCGACGGCTTCGGATGTCTTGAGCATCACATTTCCCACGAATCCATCCGTTACGGCAACATCGACCTTGCCGCCGATGACCTCCTTGCCTTCGACATTCCCAAAATAGTTCAGGGTGGAGGCCTTGAAGAGGGGGGTGGCTGCGCGGACCAGCCCATTTCCCTTGCCTTCCTCCTCGCCGTTGGAAACCAGACCAATTTTCGGGTCCGGAATGCCGCGCACCTTCTGGGCGTAGATGCTGCCCAGGATCCCGAATTGAAGCAGGTTCTCAGGTTTGCAATCGGGATTGGCGCCGATATCGAGTACGACACAGGTTCCGGTGGCAGTGGGGAAGACGGGGGCCAGGGCAGGCCGCTCCACGCCGCGGATCCGCCCCAGGCGGAAGAGGGCAGTGATCATTGCCGCACCGGTGTTCCCGGCGGTGACGAATGCATCCCCTTCGCCATTTTTGACGAGATCGATCCCAACGGCCATTGAATTGTCCGCATCCTTGTGGCGGGCTTTGAAGGCCAGTTTCTCGCCCTTGTCTTCCATGGTCAACAAGCCTGGCGCGTGGACAATGCGAATAGGAAGGGTTCCGGGTTGAGCTGCATCCAGAGCCGGGCGGAGGCGCGCTTCATCACCGACAAGGATGATCCCGACGCCATATTCGCGGGCGGCGAGCACAGACCCCTGCACATCGGGGATTGGAAAGGAATCGCTGCCCATGGCGTCCACAACAATTACAGTCATCTGGTTCTCCTGGGTTCCAAGAATTGCCCACGCTGTATCTCGCTTGACAAGGGAGGCTTCCCGATTATAATACGGCGTGCTTGCGCTGGTGCTGGAATTGGCAGACAGGCATGGTTGAGGGCCATGTGCC
>CAYMQX010000556.1:0-1660 GCA_964392495.1 uncultured Anaerolineaceae bacterium | reverse complement strand
AAGCCTACACTTTGATCCATGTCGTTGCGAGGAGGGCGTTCTTCCCGACGAAGCAGCCCCACACGAAATACTGAGCTTGAACTCGGATGAAGCGCGCCTCCCTCAGCGGCGCGCTTCCTTGACTCCAATTGAAATCATTTTATAATGACGC
The DNA here is from genome assembly GCA_964392495.1 of uncultured Anaerolineaceae bacterium. Lineage (GTDB taxonomy): Bacteria > Chloroflexota > Anaerolineae > Anaerolineales > Villigracilaceae > JACPVF01. The sequence goes on along the minus strand of CAYMQX010000556.1, from coordinate 1,509 downwards.
CTCATCACTTTAGACATGGAGAGGAAGCCGCCCCCGGCGGCAGCTTAATATGAAGTATGCACATCCGGAATATCTGGTGGATACCGACTGGGTATCCCTGCATCTCAACGACCCCGCCGTACGCATCATCGAATCGGACGAAGACCCCCTGCTCTACCCGATGGGACACATCCCCGGCGCGGTGCATGTGGACTGGTTCAGCACGCTCCAGCACCCGCTGCGGCGCGATTTCCTCGACCAGGCGCACTTCGAGCAAGTCTGCTCGAAGCTGGGCATCTCCGCGGATACACGCCTGGTCTTCTACGGCGACAAATCCAACTGGTTCGCCTGCTACGCCCTCTGGGTCTTCCAATATTACGGGCACGCGCGGGTGAGCATCATGGACGGCGGGCGCGCCAAATGGGAGCGTGAAGGGCGGCCGCTCGTCAGGGACAAACCCTCCTACGCGGCCAGCGCATACAAGGCCGGGTCCCCCAACCGCTCCATCCGCGCCTACCGCAACGACGTGTATCAGCAGGTCGAGAACCACCTGCCGATGGTGGATGTGCGCTCCTCGAAGGAATACAGCGGCGAGATGCTGCACATGCCGGACTATCCCCAGGAGGGGGCGACGCGCGGCGGGCACATTCCCGGTGCGGTCAACATCCCCTGGTCGCAGGCGGTGCGCGAGGCCGACGGTACCTTCAAACCCGCCGGTGAACTGCGCGAGCTGTTCCAGGTCCTCCCGCCGGACCAGGATGTGATCGCCTACTGCCGCATCGGGGAGCGCTCCTCCCTGACCTGGTTCGTGCTGAAGTACCTGCTGGGCTATCCAAGCGTACGCAACTACGACGGCTCATGGACCGAATGGGGCAACCTGGTGGACGCGCCCATCGAGAGATAGACTCCCACATGCCCATCCCCTCCGCCCTGCAAGAGATCGTTGATGACTTCGCCGCCATGCCGCGGGAGGAAAAGATCGAATCGCTGATCGCGTATGCCGGTTCCTTTCCGGAGCTGCCCGCCTGGCTGCGCGAAAAGAGCGACCGGATGGAGGCGGTGCCCGAATGCATGACGCCGGTGCGCCTCTTCGCCGATAAGCAGGCGGATGGCCGTCTGCTTTTCCACTTCGACATCCCGCCGCAATCGCCCACCGTGCGCGGGCTGGCTCACCTCCTGGCAAGCGGACTGAACGGCTGCCTTCCCCAGGAGGTGCTGGCTGTCCCGCCGGACTTCTTCGCGCCCATGCACCTGGAGCAGGCCATCACGCAGCAGCGTCTGCGCGGCTTCAGCAGCCTGCTGGCGCACATGAAGCACGCCGCCCTGGAGAGCATGAAACCGGACTGAGACCTGCCCTCGCGCCGACCTATCCCCCCGGCCCCCTTTCCTGGGAGGACAGGGGGAGAGGCTGCGCGCAGCGCGCCTCCCGCGGACGCCGGGGCTGAAGCCCCTGCTCAGTTCCCACGAAAGCCCTCCGGGCTCGTCGAGCAAGGCGGAGCGACCCGAATAAAATATGTCGTTGCGAGGAGG
>CAYMQX010000555.1:1001-1663 GCA_964392495.1 uncultured Anaerolineaceae bacterium | reverse complement strand
GAATATGTGTGGGGGTGTACCGCTGACCGCCTCATATACAACCGAGGTGAGCGAACTGGCACGCGCCGAAGGGCTCCGTCTTCACATTGACGGGGCGCGCATCTTCAATTCAGCGGTGGCACAGGGGGTTCCTGTCACCAGCCTGGTTGAGCCGGCGGATTCGGTGATGTTCTGCCTCAGCAAGGGACTGGCCTCACCGGTGGGGTCCATGCTGGTGGGGGATCAAGCTTTCATCCAGCGGGCGCGCCATCTTCGTAAGATGCTGGGAGGCGGGATGCGGCAGGTGGGCGTGCTTGCAGCAGCCGGGATTATTTCCCTTCAATCCATGATCGAACGATTAGAGGAGGATCACCGGCGCGCTCGCAGACTGGCCGATGGATTGGGGGGAATAAACGGCATGGTGTTGGATTCTGGAACGCCTCATACCAATATGGTGTACCTGTCACTGGGTGAAAATGTGAAATTGGATGCGGCAGAGATCACCAGGCGGATGTGCGCGCTTGGTATCCTGCTCGACCCTGACGGCCCCCGCCGGTTCCGCCTGGTGACTCACTGTTGGATCGATGATGCCGGAGTGGATAGAGCTGTAGAGGCCTTCCAGACTGTGCTGAAAGGCTAAAGCCCTTCCCGGGATACGCCGGACTTTCTACTCCACGGAGGCC
>CAYMQX010000555.1:0-991 GCA_964392495.1 uncultured Anaerolineaceae bacterium | reverse complement strand
AGGCCGCCGGCCCCGAGGAAGCAGGTCCTTGCGACTCTTCGTATTGATCCCAATGCGAGACGGGGGGCTCGATTTGATTGCGGCCGCGCTCCTTGGCGATGTACAAGCGATGATCGGCCAGGTCTACTAATTGCATCGTTTCACCAGCTTCCTCTGGAAATTGAGCGATCCCCTGGCTTGCCGTGGGCATCAGCTCTTTGGAAAACCCGGATCCATTCAGCATTGAGGCGGCCAGGCTCTGGTGAATACGCACGGCCACTTCATATGCCTGCCTGCCGTTCGCTCCCGGAAGACCAATTGCAAATTCCTCGCCACCCCAGCGGCCCACGAAATCTGTTCGTTTAATATGCTGTCGGATGGTTGCACATATGACCATCAGGAACTGGTCGCCGCGGATGTGACCATAGTTATCATTGTATTGTTTGAAATAATCGATGTCGAGCATGATGAGGGCCAGGGGTCGATGGACCGCGATGTGCTGGCGCAGCATGTGCAGGAAGTAACCGTGATTATAGACCCCGGTGAGGCTGTCGAGATGGGATTGTTCTTCCACTTCAGCATGGCGGTAGGAATTATCCAGGGCGAGCGCGGCATGACGGGCCATGTTGTTCATCAACTCGAGATCGCTGCGGTGAAAGGCGTTTGGCCGATAAGAGGCGATGGCCATTACTCCTTTAATATGGTTTCCTGAAAGCGGGACACCCATCCAGGATAGATTGGACTTCTCCCTCCCGACCACGATCTCCTTCACACCGCCGAGGCTGAGATCCCCGCGCAGATCCGGAAGGAATAACTCCCTCTCATTTTCGATGACCCAGCCAGACAGGGTTCCATTGGGATCAATTTGCATTCCGGAGAAATTCTCACCCTCATCCAAAAACAGCTTGAGTTCGAGCCTGCAATCTTGCAGGACGCCGATGAAATAGGTATCGGCCTCCAGAGTCCTTTGAAAAATGGTCTCAAGCAGGGAAAATACCTGCCCGGTATCAAG
>CAYMQX010000554.1:0-1663 GCA_964392495.1 uncultured Anaerolineaceae bacterium | reverse complement strand
GGAGGGCTTTCGTGGGAACTGAGCAGGGGCTTCAGCCCCGGCCTCCGCGCGCCGCATCTCCCCCTCATTCCAAACCGGACAATCTCAGTTATAATTTGTCACATGTTAACCCCTGCGCAGATCGAAGACCGCCTGGAGCGCATCCTCCTGAAGGTCGAAAAGCCGGGACGCTACGTCGGGGGGGAACTGAACATCACCGTCAAGGATTGGGAGGCCGCCGCTACGCGCGTGGCCTTTGTTTTTCCCGACATCTACGATATCGGCGTCTCAAATGTGGGGTTGAAGATCCTCTACGACCAGGTGAACCAGAGGCCGGACGCATTGGCCGAGCGGGCTTACGCCCCCTGGCTGGATATGGAAGCGCAGATGCGCACCCAGGGCATCCCGCTCTACTCGCTGGAGACGAAGCACCCGCTGGCGCAGTTCGACCTGATCGGCTTCTCGCTGCCCTACGAAACGCTCTATACCAACAGCCTCAACCTGCTGGACCTGGCGGGGCTGCCCGTCCGTTCGGCGGAGCGGGGCGAGGGGCATCCCATCGTCATCGCCGGGGGGCATTCCACCATGAACCCCGAGCCCATGCACGCCTTCATGGACGCCTTCGTGATCGGCGAGGGCGAGGAAGTGATCCATGAGATCATCGAGGTGCTGCAGGCGCACCGCGGGCGCGAGAGACGGCTGGAGGCGCTGGCAAAGCTGCGCGGCGTGTACGTGCCCAAATTCTACGCGGCGCACTACCTGGACGACGGCACCCTCTCACACATCGAAACGCTGAAGGAGGGGGTCGCCAACCCGGTGGTCAAGCGGATCGTGGCGAAGCTGCCGCCCCCGCCCATAAAGTTCATCGTTCCCAACATCGGCATCGTGCACAACCGCGTCTCGGTGGAGATCATGCGCGGCTGCACGCGCGGCTGCCGCTTCTGCCACGCCGGGATGATCACGCGCCCGGTGCGCGAGCGCACAGTGGAGGAGATCGTGTCCGCGGCGGAGGCCGCCGTGCAGGCCACCGGCTTCGAGGAGCTGGCGCTGCTCTCGCTCTCCTCCTCCGATTACAGCCACATCCTCGAACTGGTGACGGCGGTGGGCGAAAAGTTCAGCGGGCGGCAGTTGAACGTCTCGCTGCCCTCTCTGCGCATCGAATCGGTGTCCATTGACCTGATGGACAAACTGCGCCAGCGCCGCGTGGCGGGTTTCACCCTGGCCCCCGAGGCCGCCACCGAACGCATGCGCCGCATCATCAACAAGTTCATCCCCGATGAAGACATCCTCAACACCACGCGCGAGATCTACGCCCGCGGCTGGACGAGCATCAAGCTGTACTTCATGATCGGCCACCCCAGCGAGAGGCTGGAGGACGTGCAGGCCATCGCCGGGCTGTGCCAGCGCGTGCTGGCCGAGGGCCGCAAAGTCATCGGCTGGAAGGCCAAACTGCACGTGGGCGTCAGCACCTTCGTGCCCAAGTCGCAGACGCCCTTCCAGTGGGTGCCGGTGGACGAGCGCGCCCGCATCCTGGAGAAGCAGTCGCTGTTAAAACGATTGCTGCTGAAGGACAAGAACATCAAGCTGAGCTGGACCGACCCCGACGACACCCTGCTGGAAGCCTGGCTCTCGCGCGGCGACCGCCGCATGAGCGAGGTGATCCACAGCGCCTGGAGGCACGGCG
>CAYMQX010000553.1:0-1674 GCA_964392495.1 uncultured Anaerolineaceae bacterium | reverse complement strand
AGCATACCCGCCTCAAGGAAGAGGAAGAGCATCATATAGGCTTTGACGCGATCTGTGATTCCGAAAGATGCAAGAATGGCAAGAGGTGTCAGTAAAGTGGTAAGCAGCACCATCGTCAGGGACAGGCCGTCCACACCCAGATGCAAAGAGGAACCCAGCGCCTCATACCAGGGATATTGTTCCTGGAACTGGAAGCCTTCTGCGCCAGGCTGAAAACCCGCCCAGAGTACGAGGGAAAGGATAAACGGAACCAGGCTTGCGCCCAGGGCAAACCAGCGCAGCAGCTTGTTTTCACCGGATGGCAGGAACAAGATGACAAGCGCAGCAAGCGCAGGGAGGAAAAGGATCAGCGAGAGAAGGTGGGTTGCGATGAAATTCATCATCCGCTCCTAGAACTGGCCCGTCTGATAGAGATAGTAGACCAGGGCTCCGCCGACCACTGCCAGCACAATCAGCGAGAGCATCATATACTGCTGGATTCGGCCGGTCTGGATGGGACGGAGGTTGCTTCCCGTCCACTTGACGACCCGGCTCGTACCATCCCCGATAAATTCATTGATCACCCGCAGGTCAATATAGTTGCGGATGCCATCCCCCAGGGATTGGGTGACCTTCCCGAAACTGTGTAGGAAAAGTCCATCGATTACGCCCTTGTCGAGCCATTTGGAGGTAAAGACCTCTGAGAGCCAGATGACAGGTTTTACAAAGAGGAAGCCATAGATCTCATCAAAGTACCATTTGTTCTTGAGCACAGGGATCTGGAGTTTATCCTCAGCCGCGGAATGCACGTTCCGGTAGTAAAACCAGCCGAGGGTAAGACCGCCGAGGGCAACAAGGACGGAGGTCCCCAGTGGGATCCAGTTGAATGCCAGGGTCTCGGGGTGCTCAGCCAGCGTCCCACCCACAAACTCATGCAGCCAGTTGATCGGCAGCTGCAAGCCCATGAAATCTTCGGGAATTCCCACCCAGCCAAAGGTAATTGCAAGAATTGCCAGGACGACAAGCGGCGCGGTCATAGTCCAGGGTGTTTCACTGGCATGTCTGGCTTCTTCGGTACGGGGTTCACCCAGGAAGGTCAGTGTGATCTGCCGCATGGTGTAGAAGGCGGTCATGAAGGCTGCGAGCGCCAATGTCAGGAACACTGCAAGGTGCCCATGACCCCAGGCATCGGCAAGAATCTCATCCTTTGACCAGAAGCCGGAGGTAATGATCGGGAAACCTGAAAGCGCAAACCCACCGACCAGAAAGGTCCAGAATGTGATGGGCATCTTCTTGCGCAGCCCACCCATGTTGAACATATCCTGAGGATCTACATGGTGATTACCGGTATGCAGTACGCCATGCTCCATACCGTGGATGACTGAACCTGAACCAAGGAAAAGCAAGGCCTTGAAAAAAGCATGGATCATCAGGTGAAAGACGGCCGCGACATAGGCACCAATGCCAAGAGCCGCGATCATGAAGCCCAATTGCGAGATGGTGGAGTAGGCCAGCACCCGCTTGATATCGTTCTGGGCTACAGCGATACTGGCCGCAAAAATCGCAGTAAAGGTCCCGATGAACGCGACCACCGTCATGGTGCGAGGATCCAGGCTCAGGAGGGGGAACATCCGGATCACGGCATAGACACCAGCCGAGACCATGGTGGCTGCATGGATCATGGCGCTGACAGGG
>CAYMQX010000552.1:0-1674 GCA_964392495.1 uncultured Anaerolineaceae bacterium | reverse complement strand
GCCCACCTCCCGGAAGTGGGGGTGCTGATCCTTACCGCCTATGATGATGACCCCTATGTGATGGCCGTCCTGCAGGCCGGCGCCAATGGCTATGTGCTTAAGACTGCCCGCACCGATGAGCTCATCCAGGCCGTACGCGATGTAAATGAAGGGAAATCCGCCCTCGACCCGGCGATCACCCGCAAGCTGATGTCCAACCTCTTTAAAAAGCCGGAAAGGCCCCCGGTGGAGCCCTTGACCGACCGGGAGCTGGATGTCCTCCGGCTTGCAGCCAGGGGTTTTACGAATAAGGCCATCGGTATGCAGCTCAACATCAGCGACCGCACGGTACAGGGGCACCTGGCCCATATCTTCGCCAAAATGCAGGCCAGCAGCCGCACCGAGGCCGTTATGCGCGGCGTCTCCCTGGGCTGGATCCCGCAGGGGACCAACCAGATCCCCGAGGAATGAAGAAACCCCGCGCCTCCCTGCTGCGCAGCCTGAGCGCGCAGCTGCTGGCCTTCACAGTCTTCCCTCTCACCCTGCTTCTATTGCTGATCGCCTTCGGCAGCGTGAACCTGCACCAGCAGGATATGCGCGCCCTGGTAGGCGAGCGGGATGAGCGTGCCGTTCAATCCGCCGCCTCCGCGCTCTCCTCCGAGATCCATCATCGCGCCTCCAGCATCAGCAGCCTGGCCGCCCTCGCCAGCCTTTCCAACGATGCCCGGCTGGTTCCCGCCGCTGATATGGCCTCCGATTTTGATGGCGGGTTGGCCTACCTGCATCCGGACGGCCAGGTCCAGGACCTGGCCGGCGGCTCACAGGCTTTCTGGAACCAGGCACAGGCGGCTGCGCTTGCGGGACGTTCCGATACGAGTCCCGTCTTCTCACGCCTCCTCCTGGACCCCGTCTCGGGGAAGCGCCTCGTGATCGTCTCGCAATACCTCCCCTCCCGGAACATGATCGTCGCAGGCGCCTTCGCCCCGGCCCAGCTCGCGGCCTCGGTGCTCTCGGCCTCCTATCCATCCCACGACCACGTCACCCTGTATCTTGTGGATGCCGACCGGCAGTTGATTTTTTCGCGGGGTGCCGCCTCCCCGGCCCTCTCCCCGGATCATCCAGGGCTCACCGAGGCCCTCGGCGGCGGGACCGGGACCACCTATGTCAAGCAGGATCAACTCGAGCACGTTGTTGCCTACAGCCCGGTCCCCGCGACCGGTTGGGCTCTCATCACAGAGGAGGATTGGCAGATGGTCGTCAGCCCCTCCCTGCAGCTCACCCAGATGGCGCCCCTCGTGATCGTACCGGCATTTCTCCTTGCCCTGCTTGCCCTCTGGTTTGTCGCAAGGCGCATCGTCCAGCCGCTTCAGAAATTGGAGACCCAGGCCGCCGCGCTTGCCTGGGGCGACTTCGAAGCCATCAACGACCCTGTCGGTGGGATCTCGGAGGTCCAGCATCTTCAACTGGAGCTGGGCGAGATGTCGCGCAAGGTGCAGGCCGCACAGGAAGGCCTGCGCGACTATATCGGCGCGATCACCTCCGCCCAGGAGGAGGAACGGCTGCGCATGGCGCGCGAGCTTCATGATGACACCCTCCAATCCGTCATCGCCCTGAAACAACGCGTTCAACTGGCCCAAAACTCCGTCCGGGACCCGGCCTCCCGGCACACCCTTCAGGAATTGGAGACCCTTTCGG
>CAYMQX010000551.1:0-1675 GCA_964392495.1 uncultured Anaerolineaceae bacterium | reverse complement strand
GAGGGGGCTCAAACCATCCTGCGTCATTCAGGAAACCCGGATGCTTATGAATCCCTACTTGCCCTTTCCCACGGCCGCTCCATGGAACAAAGCGACTACAGGCGATGGGCGGTTTCTCTCGATATAGATGAAAAAACGCGCAGCCGGCTGTTGGCGCTTTCCCCTGAGACCTATCTCGGCCTCGCGATCAAAATCACGGATCGAATATTATTGGAAACCTCTGACCCTCAAACGGAGCTTTCATGACGGTCACGGCGATAGTCGGGTCACAATGGGGAGATGAAGGAAAGGGCAAGGTGGTGGACCATCTGGCCGAAAACGCAGATTATGTCGCCCGCTTTAATGGCGGCAATAACGCAGGCCACACTGTAATAAACTCCTATGGAACTTTCAAGATACACCTGATACCATCGGGAATCTTCTCCCATAATGCCGTTTCGCTGATCGGCGGCGGCGTGGTAATCGACCCTCCCATACTGATCGAAGAAATTAAAGCCCTGGAGCAGGCTGGAGTGCGTGTGCAGGACCGCCTGTGGGTCTCCCCGCGCTCGCACCTCATCATGCCCTACCATCGGATATTGGATGGGCTTTATGAAGCTGCCAAGGGGGCGGGCGCCACAGGAACGACCCGCCGCGGCATCGGCCCCGCCTTCGCCGACAAAGTGAGCTATAACGGTATTCGCTGGACGGATTTTGCCCATGAAGAGGGCTTGCGCTCTCGCCTCAAAACCCAGGTGGAAATTAAGAATTGCATCATCACCGCCCTGGGCGGCGAAGCGCTTTCCCTTGATGAGATTTATGAAACCTATCGCGGTTACTATTTCAAATTAAAACCCTTCCTGCGCGAGCTCTTCCCCATTGTGCAGGAAGGTCTTCACACGGGGAAGAATTTCCTCCTCGAGCAGGCCATGGGGACATTCCTTGACACCGATTGGGGGACTTACCCTTTCGTTACCGCGTCCACAACCATCCCATCGGCAGCCTCTGCCGGGCTTGGCATTCCGCCCCGTCAGATCGACCGAATAATCGCCGTGACCAAAGCCTACACAACACGTGTCGGAGCGGGACCACTACCTACCGAGATCCACGACACAGAGAGTCCCGCATATCAGCGCTTTGCCGAGACCGCAGCCACAACCGGCCGCACGCGCCGCGTAGGGTGGCTGGACCTGGAACTCGTAGGTACCGCCATGGCTCTCAACGGTGCCACCGAGATCTGCTTGACCAAACTGGATGTCCTTTCCGGTTTGGGTGAAATCCGCGTCTGCACCGGATATATTCTAAACGAGGCAAAGGTCGGATACACCGACTTGGATAGTTACAGTCTGAACAGGGTTAAACCGGTGTATCAATCCTTCAAAGGCTGGGATATGGATATCCGCAGTCTTCGGGATTTCAATTCCCTACCGTCTGAAGCCAGGCAATTGGTGGAGTTTATCCAACAGATCTGTAATGTACCAATCAATTGGATCTCAGTGGGACCAGAGCGTGAAGCCATGATCCGGCGTTGAATCGCGAGTAGTTGGTGAAGATAAGAAAATGGAGAGGCTACAGGAGGACCCGGGTCAATCCCAGATAGATCAACGCGGAGAGCCCCGCAGTAAGAGGAATGGTCAGCAGCCAGGCCATAACAATATCCGCGGCGACCCCCCAGCGTACCTTGTTGATTCTCTCT
>CAYMQX010000550.1:0-1682 GCA_964392495.1 uncultured Anaerolineaceae bacterium | reverse complement strand
TCCCCATCACTTATGTGACCAACGGTGTGCATGTCTCCAATTGGATGGCCCGCCGGCTGCAGATTCTCCTGGCGCAATATTTCGGTCCCGACTGGATGGATCATCTGGACGAGCCTGAATTATGGGCCGGTTTGGATGCCATTCCTGCGGAGGAGATCTGGGCCCTGCGCCAGCACCTCAAGCGCAAGATGTCCTTCTACATGCGCGACCGGGTGCGCGAGCGCTGGCGCAAAGGCGGATTCCACCCGGTTCAGGTGGTGGCTTCAGGGGTACTGCTCAATCCATACGCCCTGACGATCGGGTTCGCCCGCCGCTTTGCCACTTACAAGCGCGCCAGCCTGATCCTCTCGGACGTGGACCGCCTGTTTGAACTCATCAATCGCCCCAACCAGCCGGTGCAGATCATCTTTGCCGGCAAGGCGCATCCTGCCGATGATCCCGGCAAGAGGCTCATCCAGGATATCTACCGCTCGGTCAAGCAGGCAGAGAACGGCGGACGGATCATGTTCCTGGAAGATTACGACATGAATGTGGCGCGTTATATGGTCCAGGGCGTGGATGTCTGGCTCAATACTCCCCGGCGGCCGTTGGAAGCCTCAGGGACCTCAGGCATGAAAGCCGGTTTGAACGGCGTGCTCAATTTCTCCGTCCTGGATGGCTGGTGGCGTGAAGCCTTCAATGGACGTAATGGCTGGGCGATTGGCGAAGATCGCGATCCAGACCCTCCGGAGGTCCAGGATCCTGCAGATGCCGAGAGTCTCTACGCTGCCCTCGAGAACGAGATCATCCCCCTGTATTACGATCGGGATGCCGCCGGGCTGCCTCGCAAGTGGATTGACCGTGTCAAGGAATCCATACGCACGGTGACGCCGCAGTTCAGCACACGCCGTATGCTCAAGGAATATGTGGAAGGTCTTTATCTGCCTGCCCTGTCCCAAAAGTCGGGTGGATCCAGCGTCCCAAGCCGGAAAGCCAAATAATGTCGTTGGGGAATCTCCCCGAGGTCGATGTGCAGGAGTTGGAGCGCAGGCTGGCCTCCGGGGAAGACTTCATTCTGCTGGATGTGCGCGAGCCCTGGGAACTGCTGCGTGCTTGTATCCGTGACCCGCGCATGCAGAATGCTCCACTGAGCCGCCTCTCAAAAGAGGGCATCGCTGCCCTGCCCGAATCCGCCCGGGACCTCAAGGCTCCCATCCTGGTCCTGTGCCATCACGGCGTTCGCAGTGCCCAGGTGACTGGGTGGCTTTCCGGTCAGGGCTGGAGGCAGGTCTTTAACGTCCGCGGCGGCATCGATGCCTATGCCTCGCAGGTGGATCCCGGCGTCGGAGGCTATTGATCGGCTGCCGCCCTTTATAATGAATCGGAAGGCCGGGCGATTGTCCGGCCTTCCTGTTTAAATGGTTGGGGTAAAATTTATTTGTCGAAAACGAACTGCCCGTTCTTATAGAACAACTCGCCATCTACAAGGATCTCGGAATCGGTGCGCATGTCGCAGATCATATCCCAATGGATGGCGCTCTTGTTCTTTGAACCGGTCTCCGGGTATCCGGCGCCGAAGGCCATGTGGAACGAGCCGCCGATCTTCTCATCAAAAAGGATCTGGCCTGTAAACTGCTGAATGTCGAAATTGGTGCCGATGGCAAATTCGCCCAGGTAACGTGAGCCTGCGTCGCTGTCCAGCG
>CAYMQX010000549.1:0-1683 GCA_964392495.1 uncultured Anaerolineaceae bacterium | reverse complement strand
GTGGTTGGGCGGCTGGAACCCACCGGGTCAATCCACTCCACCTGATTTGAACAAGTCCACGACCTTCTGAACGGATCCTTTTGGAACCCTCATGACCTCAAGGAATACAAAGGCACACAGATGAGCTCTCATCCCAAATGGTGGCAAACCGCTGTCTTTTACCAGATCTACCCCCGATCCTTCGCGGATGGGAACGGTGACGGGATCGGAGATTTCAGGGGGATAATTTCCAAACTCGACTATCTCCAGTCCCTGGGGGTGGATGCGATCTGGCTCTCGCCTCACTTCCCCTCCCCCAACCGGGATTGGGGTTATGACATCAGCAACTATCGGGCGGTTGCGCCCGAATACGGCACCCTTGAAGATTTCAAGTTCTTCCTGGAGGAATGCCATGCCCGCAGCCTGCGCCTGATCCTGGACCTGGTGCTCAACCACACTTCAGACCAACATCCCTGGTTCATCGAGTCTGGCTCCAGCCGTGATAATCCCAGGGCAGACTGGTACGTCTGGCATGATCCTCTCCCGGCAAACGGTGCGGAACCGGGCAGTCCGGTGACCATGCCGAATAACTGGCAATCCTGCTTCGACGGTCCAGCCTGGACCTGGGCGCCCGCCCGCGGCCAGTTTTACTACCACTATTTTATGAAACAGCAGCCCGACCTAAACTGGAAGAACGCGGAGGTGCGGAATGCCATGTGGCAGGCCGTACGCTTCTGGCTGGACATGGGGGTGGACGGTTTCAGGCTGGACGCGCTAGGCACCATCTTTGAGGACCCTGATCTTACACCGCACAATGTCCCCTTGAACCTGGCCGGGCTGCGCCGTCTTTCGGAGATCGCGCACACCCCGGAGGAGCTCCGGCTGAAAGACCGGTACTGGCACGATATGTTCAAATACCAGTGGGGTGGGCCGGGGCTGCATGAGCTGATGAAGGAACTACGCTCCATTCTCGAAGAGTATGAAGGAGACCGCCTGCTCGTGGGCGAGGATGACAATATCGCTTACATGGGGAATGGGGATGATGAGCTTCAACTCGTTTTCAATTTCCCGTTGATGCGCGTCGAGCATATCACCCCGGCGCACGTCCGCCGCAACCAGAAAGAACGGCTGGATCAGCTCAAGAGCCTCCCGGTGGAAGGCTGGCCATGCACCACCCTGGGAAACCATGATTGCTCGCGCATCCTTACGCGCTTCGGCGACAAGGTCCACAACTCGGACCTGGCGCGCCTGAACGCCGCGCTGGTGCTCACCCTGAGAGGCACTCCTTTCCTCTACAATGGGGAGGAGATCGGCATGAGCGATCTGATCATCACCGATCCGTCGCGACTGCGCGACACGATGGCCACCTGGTACTACGAGCAATTGATCGATGCGCTGAAGGTCGATCCTGAAGAGGCCGCGCTGCGGGCGGGGGAAATGAGCCGCGATAAGAACCGCACACCCATGCAATGGTCCGCAGCGCCGAACGCAGGTTTTTCTCCCCCTGAGACAGAAGCCTGGCTGCCGGTGAATCCCAACTATGCCGGCGGTATCAATGTTCGAGATCAGGACGATAATCCCGCCTCCCTCCTGAATTATTACCGCCGCCTGCTGCACATCCGGAGAAAGACCTCCGCACTTCAACTTGGCGAATACATTCCTCTGGATCACCCATCCAAGGATGTGCTGGTCTTCATGCGGCAG
>CAYMQX010000548.1:1443-1684 GCA_964392495.1 uncultured Anaerolineaceae bacterium | reverse complement strand
AGAAACTGGTGGGCTGCCCGATGGAGGCCCCCGAGTGGTCCACCCCGACATTAAAGCCTCCCTTGATCAGCTTGATGAGGCCGGAGGGGACCAGGTCATAATTGTCCATGGCTTCGGGGTAATCGCCGATGGCGGTGGGGTCGCCCATCACCACGAAGACGTTGTGAATGCCGAGGGCATGGGCGGCCAGCAGGTCTCCCTGCACGCGCAGCAGGTTGCGCCCGCGCGTCGGGAAGTGCAG
>CAYMQX010000548.1:0-1433 GCA_964392495.1 uncultured Anaerolineaceae bacterium | reverse complement strand
CCCCTGCGCTGGAGCAGGTCGCAGACCGCCCAGGCCGACATGCGCATGCGCGCCATGGGGGAATCGGCCACGTTGATCACATCCGCCCCGGCCTCCTGCAGCAGGGAGGCGCCCGCGATCAGCTTATGTGTGGAAAGCCCGCGCGGCGGGTCCATCTCCACGCAGATGGCGAAGCGCCCCTCCTGAAGCGTTTGTGCCAGCCGGGAGGGCTGTCGGGCGGTCTCGTGGGCCTCTTCCTCCTCGATCTGCACGCTGACCGGCGAGGCAGGCAAGGCCGGGTTCTCATCCAGAGCGCGGCGCATCGCGGCAATGTGCTGGGGCGTCGTCCCGCAGCAGCCGCCGATCACGTGTGCGCCCGCCTCGCGAAAGGAAAGCGCATAGTCGCTGAAATACTCCGGGTCCGCGGGATACATGATTCGCCCGCTCACCTGTTCCGGCCACCCGGCATTGGGCTTTACCCACAGGTATTGCGAGGGCACGGCGGTGCGCATCTCCTTGAGGATGCGCAGCAGTTGGGCCGGGCCGCCGGAGCAGTTCACGCCGATCACGTCTGCGCCTGCCTCGGCCAGCTTGCGCGCCACCTTGGTGGGACCGTCACCCAGCAGGGTGCGGTCATCGCGCGTGAAGGTGACCGAAGCCACCACGGGCAGCGATCCGACCTGGCGGGCGGCCAGGATGGCCTCGCGTATCTCGTATAGATCGCTCATGGTCTCGATCACGATCAGGTCCGCACCGGCCTCACACAGTGCGGAGATCTGCCCGATAAAGGCCAGGCGGGCCGCCTCCGGCTGGACGCGCCCGAAGGGAGCGATGCGCACTCCCAGCGGACCCACGTCCCCGGCGACCAGCACATCCTTGAACGAGGCGGCCACCACGCGGCGCGCCAGTTCCACCCCGGCCCGGTTGATCTCCGCGAGCCGGTCCTCGAGCCCGTGTTTTTCCAGCTTGAAGCGGTTGGCGCCGAAGGTATTGGTGATGACCAACTGCGCGCCAGCCTCGATATACTCGCGGTGGATGTCCGCCACCGCAGTGGGATTGGTAATATTCAGCTCGTCGAAGCACCTGTCAAAGCCCATGCCGTGGGCGTGCAGCATGGTGCCCATGGCGCCATCCGCCAGCAGCACAGGGTTTTGGAGAAGCTCAAGGAATCTGCCTGTCATCATGCCTCTATAAGGGGGGCCGTCATCAAGGCTGCTTGATCACGGTCAGGATGGCGCCGTCCCGTTCAATGCTGTGAACGATGGGCGCTCCGGGAAAAGACCTGAGATCGAGGTCGAAGCGGCTGGTCGAGACGCTGTAATCGTAGCGTTCGGCGCGCTCGGCCTCGTAGTTTGAATAAAGCTTGAGGTCGGGCCGCAGGTAGATCTCCAGCAGGTGTGCAGGGCCGTCCACCCACAGGGAGGCGTTGGCCGGCGCATGTGCGTTCAGCCAGC
>CAYMQX010000547.1:0-1699 GCA_964392495.1 uncultured Anaerolineaceae bacterium | reverse complement strand
ATTTTTAATCATGCACAGCATCCATATACCCGCCGGCTTTTGGCCGCCTTCCCGGATATTGACCGATCGATGAATTCCCTGGTGTCCATCCCCGGAACGCCTCCCCGGCTAACAGATTTACCAACGGGATGCCGCTTTCATCCGCGCTGCAGTGATCGGATTGAAATCTGCCCTGAAATAGACCCGCCTTCCCTGGAGGTTGGACCTGGTCATTTTGCGGCTTGTCACCTCTGCCGGGATGGAGAACGCCGGACATGAACACAGATCCCATCCTCGAGGTGCAGGATTTAAAAACATATTTTCCTATTTTGCGGTCAGCCCCCGCCATAATTCGCCGCAGGCCCCAGGAATATATAAAGGCAGTGGATGGTATCTCATTTGACCTGGCAGACGGTGAAGTGTTGGCTATCGTAGGAGAATCGGGCTGCGGGAAAACAACCATTGCTCGCACCTTGATGGGCCTGGAGTCAAAGACCGCTGGTGAAATACGCTTTGAGGGAAAACCTGTGCAATCGGTTTCAGGCAGAACGGCCAATAAAGAGCAGGTTTCTCTGAGATATCTACGCCGAAAGGCTCAAATGATCTTCCAGGATCCCTACGCGTCGCTGAACCCGCGCAGCTCGATCGGAGAGATCGTTGCTGAGCCCTTGCTTGTTCATGGGATCACCCGCAGCGGACAGGATCGGCTTGCCCGCGTAAGATCGGCTTTGGAGGACGTGGGCCTTCGGCCTGCCGATGACTATCGCCTGCGATATCCTCACGAGCTTTCGGGAGGCCAGCGGCAACGTGTTGTGATTGCGGCCGCAATGGTATTACAACCCCGGCTTTTAATTGCCGATGAGCCGGTCTCCATGCTGGATGTATCGATCCGGGCTGAAATCCTCAACCTCCTTAATGGTTTGCGTCAGCAGCGAGGTGTGAGCATTTTATTTATTACCCACGACTTGAGCACCGTCGCCTACTTTGTGGATCGCATCGCGGTCATGTACCTTGGCCGGATCGTCGAGACCGGCCCTGTGCATGAAGTCCTTGCAAGACCGCGCCACCCTTACACCCAGGCCTTAATCTCGGTAGTTCCTGTTCCCAATCCGCGCCAGCGTAAGGAACATATAATCCTGCAGGGCGAGACTCCTAATCCGATCAACCTGCCTTCCGGCTGCAGGTTTCACCCCCGCTGTCCCGCTGCGTTTGAGCACTGCAAGCTCTATGATCCGCCAGGAATTGAGGTCGGTCCATCTCACCATGCGGCCTGTTTGCTTCTCAAATGAACCTCGATATTACTAGTCTGCAAAACCCGCGTATTAAGCACATCGTAAAGCTTCGCGAGGACAAGCGACAGCGGCAGCGGGATCGCCTTTTCCTTGTGGAGGGCCGCGATGAACTGCGCCTTGCGCTTTCGGCGGGGTTCATGCCCCGAACGATCCTTGCTGCCCCTGAATTGACCTCCCTCCAATTGACATTCCCAGCGGCTGAAACGATCACGGTCAATCGCGCAGTCTTTGAGAAGGTTTCATATCGCGAGAACCCGGATGGGTGGCTGGGCATCTTCTCAATTCCCTCACGCTCACTGGACGATCTCAGATTATCCGGTACCCCCTTGCTGATAGTAGCAGAGTCAGTGGAGAAACCGGGCAACCTGGGCGCCATCTTGCGAACTGCGGACGCGGCCGGAGTGGATGCTTTACTCCTGTGTGATCCG
>CAYMQX010000546.1:0-1714 GCA_964392495.1 uncultured Anaerolineaceae bacterium | reverse complement strand
CCGAATCCTGGCGAAAGTCACCGGAGCGGCCATTGGCAACACGGGCAGCGCGGTTGCAATGGTGGAAGGACGTCACCGCTCCGCAGGCGGAAACGCGCTGCGCGCGGCCGTCCTGGGTGCGAACGACGGCCTGGTCTCCATCCTGAGCCTTACGATGGGAGTGGCCGGAGCCAATATGGCGGGCAGCGATGTGTTGATCGCCGGGCTGGCGGGACTGCTTGCCGGCGCAGGTTCCATGGCGATGGGAGAATGGCTGTCAGTGCAAAGCTCGCGCGAGCTGTACGAGCACCAGATCGCCATCGAAAAAGAGGAGATCGAAAACGCTCCCGCCGAGGAACAGGAAGAGCTGGCGCTCATCTACCAATCCAAAGGACTGGAGGAGTCCCACGCGAAGGAACTGGCGGCCAGGATCATGTCCAACCCGGATATCACCCTGGATACTCTATCGCGAGAGGAATTGGGCATCGATCCGGCTGAACTGGGCGGCTCGGCCTGGGAGGCGGCACTGACATCGTTCTTCCTGTTTGCCTTTGGCGCTATCTTTCCAATCTTTCCATTCTTATTTCGGGAGGGGATGACAGCCGTGTACCTGAGCCTGGCAATCAGTTCAGCGGGGCTCTTCATCATCGGGGCGGCGATCACCCTGATGACGGGGCGCAATGTTTTTTACTCCGGGTTTCGACAGGTGCTTTTCGGACTGGGGGCTGCCGGTCTGACCTACGGCATCGGGAAACTGATCGGTGTTTCGATCGCCGGATGAGAATCCGTGCAATTTCATGCCAGGAGCTGCCCTGCTGCATCCACGGCGCGGTCTGGGGTAGAATCAGGCCTCGTGGGTCATTCCAATTTTGAGGTTTCCTCCATGCCTGTTCCAACATGGGTAAAAGACGCGATCTTTTACCAGATTTTCCCCGATCGTTTCGCCCGCAGTGAGCGGCTGGCCAGAAACGGGCTGCATTTTGAAGCATGGGATTCGCCACCCACCTCCTTTGGTTTTAAAGGCGGCGACCTGTACGGGATCGTTGAAAGACTGGACTATCTGCAGGACCTGGGCATCACCGCGCTGTATCTGAACCCGATCTTTTCCTCTGCCTCAAACCATCGCTACCATACCTATGATTATTATGAAGTGGACCCCTTGCTGGGTGGGGAACCTGCTCTGCGCCTGCTCACAGATGAGCTTCACAAGCGCGGAATGCGCATCCTCCTGGATGGGGTTTTCAACCATGCCAGCCGGGGCTTCTGGCAGTTCCACCACGTCCTGGAAACAGGCGCAGCCTCGCCCTATAAGGATTGGTTTTACTTTGATCCCGACCGGCTGAGCGGGAAAAGACACTGGGGCGCGTATCCCACTCCGCATGAAGTCCATGCGATCCAGGAGGAAGGGAGTTTCAAGGCAATTGGCTATCAGGGATGGTGGAATCTGCCCGCTCTTCCAAAGTTCCGGACGGAGACCCCGGCGGTGAGGGAATTTCTCTTCGGGGTGGCGGAGCACTGGATCCGCTTCGGAATAGACGGCTGGCGGCTGGATGTTCCCGGCGAGATCGATGACGATGGATTCTGGCAGGAATTTCGCCAGCGCGTGAGGGCGATCAACCCGGAGGCCTATATCGTGGGCGAGATCTGGTTTGAAGCCCAACGATGGCTGCAGGGGGACCAGTTCGACGCCACCAATTGTGATTTAAGAGTTGCCGCTGATAATGCAATTTTTGGT
>CAYMQX010000545.1:0-1719 GCA_964392495.1 uncultured Anaerolineaceae bacterium | reverse complement strand
ATCCTTCGATACAGAGGTGGAAGCGAAGGCGGCCAGGACCGCCCCAAGATCATCCTCCCGGTTGATAGGGCAGACCGGCAGGCTGCGCTCTGCAAGGGAACGAAGCAATTTATCTGTGCCCGGAGGGCCTCCGAAGCCGCGCGCCACCAACAGGATGACCATCGGGCGCAGTCCGCGACGCTGAACCTCATCCACGGCCACGAGCAGCTCAGGCGAAACCGTGGGAGTGATCAGGATGGCGCTGCTGCCCTGTGCAAGCTGCTGCCCCTGGGCGGTCACCAATCCGGCCACCGAAAGAGAACTGCGCGCCTCCACAAAGGCGAGCGTTTCCAGGATCTTGCTTTCCTGACGCTCGCTGCGCTCTGCCGGGATGGCCGTGTAAGCACGACCGGAGGTAACGAGGCCGACGGCGCGCCGCTGTGCGATAAAGAAATGCGCCAGGGATGCTGCAATCGTCACCGAGTATTCCAGGGAGGAGGGCGGCAAATGGAATTCGGGACGCCGGCTGAAGAGAAAAGCATCCACTTTAAAGAGCAGGGAATCCGCGCCCTGCTCCTGAGGAGTCTGGCGTTTTTCGAAATGGACCGTCTCCTGCGCGTCCAGGAACAGCCAGACTTCGGCCTGGGGGTCCTGCTCGAACTCCTTCACCATCAACTGTCCACGGCGGACGGTGGTGGGCCAATGAATCCGTTTCATCGGATCACCGGGGATATACTCGCGAACGCCGGAGGCATGGGGAGTGATATCGGAGGCCTTGCGATGGATCACAGGCCCGCCGGAGATCAGCCCCGGCGGGGATGAAAAGCTTGCCAGGTCGAAAATCATGGGAAGCACCACCAGCGACGCACGCGGTGCGAAGCTTTTACGAAAACGGAAAAGGCCAAAAGGGTCACCGGAGGTCAGGGTGGTTGGTCCCAACGGAAATGTGCCGCGGCGGGTGAGCCAGGTGCGGGCTGTATAGCTGCGCGTCCGGTGACCCCCGACGAGGGTCAGGAGGCGGGAGCCGGCCGCACCGGGGACCGGGCTCTCATTCAGCACCTCGATCCACAGGTTGAGCAGATAGCTCCCGTTCGTAATCTCAAAATGCTCCTCGAAGATATCCCCCACATTTGCGCGCAGCGTGCGGGTATGACGGAAGAGGCGAAGCCAGCGCGATGCGGCCCAACTCCAAAGCGCACTGACCACGATGAGCAGCAGGCCCACCAGCAGCAGGCGGGAATAGATGGTTGACCCGGTAATCAGCGCGCCGGCCAGCCCGACCAGGATCAGGATGGCGATCAGCAGCCGGCCCGCTCTCATCGCGACTTCAGCCCCACCGGTTTGTGCTGCATCTCGGGCGAGAAATCACCGCCGGGAACGGGGGTTCCGTACACGATCTCCTGGACAAGATTATCGGAGCTTAGATCGCGCAGGCGTGCCGCGGGGCTGATGATCAGGCGGTGCGCCAGCACGGGAATCGCCAGTTCCTTGATATCGTCCGGCAGGACATGATCGCGGCCCATGAGGGCTGCGCGCGCCTGCCCGGTGCGGTACAGCGAGAGGCTGCCGCGCGGGCTGGCGCCCAGGTATACATCCGCGCTTTGACGGGTTTTGGTGGTCAGGTCCACGATGTAGCGTTTCACCGCCGGAGAGACATAGACCTGCCGGATGGATTCGACCGCGGCTAAAAGCTCATCCACTTTGACCACCGGCTTGAGAGAGTCGATGGGGTGACGGAAT
>CAYMQX010000544.1:0-1720 GCA_964392495.1 uncultured Anaerolineaceae bacterium | reverse complement strand
AGCAAGGTGAGCGGGATGGAAAGACAAAGCAGCAGGAAAAAGATAATGGGCAGAGCTGAACGCCGCCACGGACGCATACGAAGCAGCGCGAGGCCCAGGACCAAAATCGTAAAGTACTTCCCGGCCTCCCAAAAAACACGGGCATCCGTCATGCGCCAGAGGACCTCTACTCCGGCGATGTAGGCGGCTACATAACCGGCGCGGCGCGGGTCCCGCCCCAGGGTAGCAAAGAAGAGGCCGATGACCAGGACCAGGTAGGCGTGCGCAGTGGCAACAAGCGAGGAAGCACGCATCGCCAGAGCAAGGAGGGGGTGGGCCAGAAGTATAATGGCAAGCAGAAACCCCTTCGAGTGGGCAAGGGCACGGACCGGATTGGTCTCCACTCGTGAAGCTGCAAATCCTGTTTTCATGGAAGATCAGGGGTTATTTTCGAGGGGTCGTTTTGAGTAAAATCACCAGGCAGATCGAGCAGGTTTCGAACCGCACACAAATAAGAATCATATGTGAAATTAGAGGCAGCCGCGATCCCTCGCATAGATTCCTGTTTCCACAAGGCGGGGTTCTGGGTATAGGATTTGACGGCCTGCACAAACCCATCCACATCACCGAGAAGCAGGGCGCGGCCGACCGAGAAACGGTGAAGGTATTGACCAATGCTGCTCACATCGCCCGCCAGAGGGACCACCCCGTAAGCCATGGCCTCGCTGAGAACCTTGGGCCAGCCTTCGCTGGCAGTGCTCGGCAGGAGGATAAAGTGGGCTCTGGAATACAAGGTTCCCATGTCCGTGCGTGGAACCCAGCCGTGAAAGCGAGCAAGCTCTGCAATTCCTAGAGAGACCGCCATACGCTCGAATGCGGGCCTTTCCGGGCCGTCTCCAACAACATCGAGGCAGGCCGGCAGCCCGTTCATTCGCAGGCGGGCAAGCACCTGAAGGGCAACGCCAATACCCTTGGCGCGCTCGACACGCCCCACGAAGATCATATGCAATGGCGATCCAAACTGTTTGTTCATCGCGGTAGAAGCGGCCTCCACCCGCTCCCTTTCCGTGAGGCAGGGATTTAAAAAAGAACGGATATGGTCAGGCTGCCCGGGCCACTCGCCATTCACAGTCACAAGCGCCCGCGCAAAACCCCGCTGCAGCCACCAGCGCTGGAACCTGTAGGACCACGATTCCCGCCCGGCGGGCTTCCAGTTACCGGCATATTTAATCCAACGAAGGCGAGTTCGTCTTACGAAGGCCAGCAAAACCATGGCAAGCAGGCTGATATTGGCGGGCGCGCGCACATGCACTACATCCGCCCGAGGAAGCTCCCGTAAGATGGTACGAGCGTATGAAGGGAACAGACCCGGGATTCGGAACTTATTCTTCAATCCATCGCCGCCAGCAGGCGGGACCAGGACCATTCGGATTTTCCCGGAACGATAGGGAAGCATACTTTGCGGAGCCGGGCCCGGGTGAAGACAGGCTATATGGCAAATCTCAGAAAACATTGAGGAAAGCTGATCGATCTCCCGGACCGTGGGCCCCCAACCGCAGATCTGTCCATTACAATGGTAATGCTCCGTATGCGAGATGATCAACAACCGCATATCGCTGACTACTTTCCCCAAACCAGAAATTCGCGAAGAAATTGATCGTACTCATCCCCGCGCTTCTGCCAGGTCTGTTCGGCAAAGGCCCGCATCCTGGCCTGTATGGAGAGAGAGCGGCGAAGATTT
>CAYMQX010000543.1:0-1728 GCA_964392495.1 uncultured Anaerolineaceae bacterium | reverse complement strand
CGCCTTCATAGAAAACCGCTGCCTGTCCAGCGGTGATATCGCGCACAGGTAAATCAAAATGCACCTGTGCTTCCTGCCCGCCGTTGAGCGGTGTAACCATGCCCGGGACAAGCCGCGCGGTGTAGCGGGTCTTTATTTCCAGATGCCGCGGGGTGACAGGCGCCTCACACAACCAGTTAATGCCCGTGACCTTCATCTCTCCCCGGCCCAGTTCTTCCTCCCGCCCCACAAGCAGCCGGTTACCCACCGTGTCTTTTCCCAGCACATAAAGGGGCAGGGGTGAAGCCAGCCCCAGCCCCTTGCGCTGACCAATGGTGTAGCGCGCCAGGCCGCTGTGATGTCCCACTACGCTTCCATCGCTGGTTATGATCTCTCCGGGTTTCAGCATCTCCGCCGCGTTCCTCTGCAGAAATTCCCGATAATCCTCTCCTGCCAGGAAGCACAAGTCCTGGCTGTCTTTGCGTGCCGCGGTGGGCAGCCCCAGCGACTCAGCCATGCGGCGGACCTCGGACTTGGGATATTCGCCGATCGGGAAGATGGCCCGCCGGAGCTTTTCCTGCGTCAACACGTGCAGCACATAAGACTGGTCCTTGGAGGCGTCCACCGCCCGCAGCAGCCGAACCGTTCCATCTTCCATGGTCCGGGTACGGACGTAATGTCCCGTGGCCATATATTCCGCGCCGAGCGCCAGCGCGTGATTAAGCAGATGCTTCCAGCGGATCGACCGATTGCAGACCAGGCAGGGATTGGGCGTCCCGCCTGCCGCATACCCATCCAGGAAATACTTCACCACCGTATCGTGGAAAATGTCCCTGGCGTCCACCACATAGAAGGGAATCTCCAGCTTGGCCGCCACCCGCCGCGCCAGGCCCATTGAGTCCGGTGTGCAGCAACGGTTGGAATCCTCCTTGCCCGGCTCCGACCACAGCCGCAGCATCATGCCGGTCACATCATATCCCTGCTGCTTCAACAGGGCCGCGGCAGCGGAGGAATCCACGCCTCCGGACATGGCGACCACGACTTTTGTCATGGTCTTAGCCATGCACTCCCCGCGCGCGTTCCACCAGGCCCGGAAGTATCTCCAGGAAGGATTCCACTTCGGCAGGAGTGGTCGGTGTTCCCAGAGTTACGCGCAGAGAGCCCAGCGACCACTCGCGCGAGATCCCCAACGAGGTGATGACCTCGCTGGGCTCCGGGCTTCCCGTCTTGCAGGCCGAGCCTGAGGAACAGCCATAACCCGCCGCATCCAGGATCTGCAGCAGGAAGTTCCCATCCACACCCTTAAACACGAAGGAGGCATGGTTCGGCAGGC
Source organism: uncultured Anaerolineaceae bacterium (assembly GCA_964392495.1). Lineage (GTDB taxonomy): Bacteria > Chloroflexota > Anaerolineae > Anaerolineales > Villigracilaceae > JACPVF01. The sequence goes on along the minus strand of CAYMQX010000543.1, from coordinate 416 downwards.
GCATTTCAGGGTGGCCTGTCAGGCGGGTCTCGGGGATCTCCTCCAGCACGCGCCCGATGATCCGGTCGCGCAGCGGGCCAACATGCGCGATCCGCTTCGCACGCTCCTCTTGCGTCAGGCGCAGGGCCTCGGCAAATCCGACGATATAGGGGACGTTATGCGTGCCGGCCCTCAGGCCGTTCTCCTGGCCTCCACCCGTCAGGTGGGGGATTACGGTCGTGTCTTTTCGAATATAAAGCGCCCCCACCCCCTTGGGCCCGTAGAATTTGTGCCCCCCCAGCGAGATCAGGTCCGCACCCAGGCTCTCCACATCCAACGGAAGATATGCGGCCGCCTGGACTGCATCTGTATGGAAAGGGATCTTTTTCGCGCGGCAAATGGCTGCCAGCTCCGCGATGGGATTGATCGTTCCGATT
>CAYMQX010000542.1:0-1740 GCA_964392495.1 uncultured Anaerolineaceae bacterium | reverse complement strand
GATTCGAGGGCCTGGGCCCGAAGCTTGACAGCGAAGGTGGATCCTGTGCTTCAGATTCCGACCCGGACCGTTTCGCAGCGACCTTATGGATCCAAGGCGCAGCGGAAGCCGATCTTCACCGAGCTTTTACCCTCGATCTCCGGGCTGCCGAAGGCCGCGTTGGGGTTGGGTCCCAGTTCGTTGCCGCGATTCGAGAGGCGCAGGCTGATGAATTCGTCCTGGAAGGAGCCGCCGCGGATCACACGCTGGTATCTCCCGAAGTTGTCCACCGGCCCGGTGGGGTCGGCGGCTGGGGAGACGGTGTAGTAATTGCTGGCATAAAAGTCGGAGACCCATTCCCAGACGTTGCCGGCCATATCCAGGGCGCCGAAGGGGCTGGCGCCCGCGGAGTAGGAACCCACCCGGCTGGTGTCGCGGATCAGGGTGTTAAAGTTGGCGTAGCGCGCGCTGGGGGGCTCATCGCCCCAGGGGTAGGTGCGCTGATCATCGCCGCGGGCGGCGCGCTCCCATTCTGCCTCGGTGGGCAGGCGGCGCCCTGCCCAGGTGCAGTAGGTCTGCGCATCCCCCCATGTGACCTGCACTACGGGATAATCCTGAAACTCCGGAGTCCCGAAATAGGCAGGCCGCTGTGCCGAGGAGGGTTTTTGCGGCGGACGGCAGGCTCCCGCCTGTACGCATAGGCCGTACATTCCATTGGTCACTTCGGTCTGGTCCATCCAAAAGGCGCTCATGCTGACGTCATGATACGGAAGCTCATCGTCATCGGCATATACATCCAACCCGCCCATGTGCAGCGTCCCCGCGCGCACGAAGACCTGTGTCATGCCGTCGGCGGGCGAGATGCGGGTCTCGTAGGTGAGGGGGAGCGGTGTGACCGGCATGGCCGGGAAGGTGGCGGTGGGGACTACCGCAGGCGTGGAAGTGGGCGGGTCTGTGGGCAGAGGCGCCGGGCTGGGTGATGCGATCGCAGCGGGAGGCGGAGTGGTGGTCTGCGGCGCAAGCGCACAGGCAGACAGAAACAGCAGGGAAAACAGGATGATTTTTTTCACTTGTTTATTGCCCGCTCAGGAAATTGATGGCGTATTCTGCGTCCGTATAGCCGGGGTGGATGGAGAGCGCCTTATCCCAGGCCTTGCGCGCCCCGGTGAGATCGTTCTTGCGATAAAGCCCCCACCCGTACCAGAGCCAGGTCTCCTCGGACATCTCGGTCACGCCGCGGGCGTAATCAGTGAGAGCCAGCAGGTCATCGATGCGGCTGGATTGGAAGTAGGCGATGAAGGGTCCGAACTGGTAGCGGAACATCCGCAGAGGCAGACCGATCTGGCGCGCTTTATCATAGGAGACCCCGGCCTCATCATAACGCTCAAAATAGACCTGGTTGCTGCCCAGGTTGAACCAGGCATAGGCATCGTTGGGGTCGGCCTGTGCCGCGGCCTGTGAGGCTTCCAGGGCGCGCTGGCGGTTGGCCTCCGGGTCCCAGTCTGCATCGAGGATGGATTGTATCTCAGGCTCCTCACCCGAGACATAGAAGAACAGGTACAGGTAGTTGAATGGCTTCCACTCTTCTTTGAGTTGATCGTAGGAGACCGTGCGGTCGGCGCCATGGTAGGAGTCCTGCACGGTGAAGGTCTGGGCCGTATCGTCATAGCCGGTGAGCAGTAGATAGTGCGCGGCCCACAGGTCGTCGTTGGGCCCCAGCGCGTCGTTGGGGTCCAGCGCGGTGGTGCCTTCCACGATCAC
>CAYMQX010000541.1:0-1747 GCA_964392495.1 uncultured Anaerolineaceae bacterium | reverse complement strand
CCCCTCCGACTCCGGTATGGCCGCCAGACCCACCTGCGCGATGGACCGGAAGGCCAATGCCTTCTCACGCGCCGCTGAAATGGCTTTGCTCCACACCTCTCCTGTGATCGCGTAGAAACTGTGCCGGTTGTCAAGGAAGGACATCTTTTCCACCATCCCGCTCACCGTCAGCATGCGGATGTTGGTGGAGATGCTCGCCCGGCTCACCCTCAGCCGCCTCGCTATCTGTTCCGCAGAGAGCGGTTCCTCGCTCGCCAGCAGCAGCCCCAGGATGCGGCCTCCGATCCTCGGCACCCCCTCTGCCTCGAAGTACCCCCCCATCCCCTCGATGAAGCGGTTGATGTTCGCCTCGGCATGTGCCTCCCGTTGCATCCCTTCCGGCGAATCTGTTTTTTTCATGCCTTCTTCCTCCTCTGGTCACAGGCGGGGGAAGATCCCGCCGACCCTCTTCATATAGTCCGCGTACTCCCCTCCAAATTTATCCAACATCATCTTCTCCTCCCGAGGCAGGCGGGTGAAGTAGACCAGCCCGAAGGTGATGAGCCCCGCCGGACCGGCGATCCAGTTCTGGATCAGCAGCAGTTGCGCGATGCACCACAGCCAGACCGCCGTGTAAATGGGATGCCGCAGCCGGGAGTAGACACCTGTAGTAACCAGGCTGTGTTGTTTTTGCAGCTCCAGGTTGGGCGACCAGTTCGATGCCAGGTCGCGGTGCGCCCGCCAGAGCAGCCAGAGCGCTCCCGCCATGATCAAAGTACCTGTCCAGCCTGCCCATGCAGGAAGCCTGTAGTTTGCAGAGCCAGGCCACCCGCTGAAGATATACACCAGTGGCAGCACCTGCATCCCTGTGAACCCCATCAGATCCAGGATGATCTCTGGAATGCCAATGCGGCTCTCCGCCTGCACATGTGCGCGGCGGTCGCGCTTGTTGCGCATTCGGTGTGGAAAGCGGATGGTCTCTACCGCGATCTCGGCGATCAAAAAGATCCATTCAAAGATGGTCATCGGATTCTCCAGGTGAACAGCTGTATCATAATCATTTCAGTAATTTCAGTCAATACTAAAATTACTGAATTCCGACGATAGTTGTCCGGATCGCAATGCGAATGCAATGCAATTTCTTTCGCCCCTTATGGTAAGCTTGTCCTGTCACGGGGAAATCCTGGGGTGAAAAGGAAATGAGCCTTGAAAGACGAAAAACGCAGCAAACTTGAAGAGTCCTACCAACAGCTCTCGCGCTCCCAGAAGACCGTTGTCGTTGCCTCTGCACTTGGACGTGTTTTCCAGCATTGGGTCAACCTGATCCCCCTGCGCTGGATCCTCATGCAGATCCGCATCGACATGAACAAGCGGTCCCGCTAGCTCTTCCTCCGGGTCTGTTCGCACCGCCCCGCCCTCGCGCGGGCTCTTTACGTTGGAGGCAGCCCGCTCTTGTCCACATCCTTCAGCCGGATGGCCTGCCCGATGGCCGTGGAGATGGCAAAGTAGAACAGGATGGCCGCGATCGCCCCCACCGCCAGGTCATACGGGCTGATATTGTACGGTCCAAACATGCCCGCCTTGATTGGGAATGTGATCGCCCCACCGAAGTACATCGCGGTATTTAAAAGGATGGCCAGCACACGGATCTCGGTGGGGCCCAGCTTGCCATAGGAGATCTTGAACTCCCCCACCGCCGAGGTCCGCACATACACCAGCACCGACAGCAGCAGATAACCGATGAGCGCCCGGCTGGCAGTGTTGAAGC
>CAYMQX010000540.1:0-1748 GCA_964392495.1 uncultured Anaerolineaceae bacterium | reverse complement strand
GTTCCTCGTTCATCAGGGCCTGCCAGGCGAGCGTCTGCTTGGCGGTGCTGATCCCGCCCGCCGGCTTGAACCCCACCTTATAGCCGCTGCGCTCCAGGTAGTCGCGGATCGCCCGCGTCATGACCAGGCTGAACTCCAGCGTGGCGTTCACGGTCTCTTTGCCCGTGGAGGTCTTGATGAAATCCGACCCCGCCATCATGGCGACCAGGCTGGCCTGGTACACCTGTTTGAGCGTGCCCAGATCGCCCGTCGCAAGGATGGTCTTCATGTGGGCCGCCTCCCCGCAGGTCGCCCGAAACTGCCTGAGCTCCTCGTAAAGCGAATGCCAGTCCCCGGTGAGGGCGCAGGTGCGGTTGATGACTACATCCACCTCGCGCGCGCCCGCCTCGATGGCCTGCTCGATCTCCGCGATGCGCTGGGGCAGAGGCGTCTGTCCGGCAGGAAAGCCGGTAGCCACCGAGGCCACCGGGATATCCGTGCCGCGCAGCGCCTCCACCGCATCCTTGACCCGGCTGGGGTACACACATACCGCCCCCACCGTGATCCTTTCACCCTCCATCGGGAGCCGCGCCAGCATATCCGGTCGGATAGGGAACTTCGCCTTGGCGCACAAGCGCTTGATGCGTCCCGGCGTATCGTCGCCTGCCAGGCTGGTCAGATCGATGCAGGTCACAGCGCGCAACAGCCAGGCGGCCTGCCATTCCTTCTTGATCGTCCGTCGTTTGGGGAGCGATTCGACGCGCCGCTCCACCGCGCTGCGGTTGACATGCGCGCCCATTACCCAATCGAGATCGAGCGGCATGCCGGGGTTTCGGTTGTTGGAATGTCTCATAAGATAACCTTTTTCTGTGCAGGGCCGCTGATCCGGCTCCCGTTTGCAGCCGTCTGAATTCAATTTGCTCGAAGGCGGTTTGGATTAATATAACACAATCGCCGCCAGCGGAGGCCCATCAGCCTCCGAAAAGGCGCGTGTTATACTCAAAAAATGCCCTCCAAACGCCCTGCTCTTTTGTTCTTGCTGGCTTTTTCCGGGCTGTTCTACCTGCTGTTTATCGTGCGCACAGCCTTCACAGTCAGAGATCAGACCTGGTTCACCCTGATCGATGATGCGATGATCTCCATGCGTTACGCCCGCAACCTGGCTGAGGGGAACGGCCTGCTCTGGAATATCGCTCAGCCCCCTGTCGAGGGCTTCACCAACCTCGGCTGGACGCTCCTGCTTACCGTTTTTCATCTTTTGCATTTCCCGCAGCCCTACATCTCGCTGGCGGTCATGCTGGCCGGGGCCCTTATCCTTCTGGCAAACACCGCCGTGCTCTTTCATGCCGCCAGCCGCCTCGCCCCGGGCGGGGCCGCCCCACTCATCGCCGCGACCACCGCGGCCTTTTATTTTCCGCTGGTGTTTTGGACCCTGCGCGGCTTGGAGACCGGCGCCCTTGCCCTCTGTCTCGGGGTTGCCCTGCTGCTTGCCCTGCGCCTCGCTCAAGATGAAACCGCCTCCCATCCAAAGGATTCCTGGTCCCTGGCCCTCGCCCTGGGCTGCGCCATCCTGATTCGCATGGACGCGATCCTTCCGGTGAGCCTGATCGTTCTGTACTTCTGGAGCAGGTCTCCTCGAAAGGCGCTGGTCCCCGCCCTTGCGGCCATCCTGGTGTTTGCCGGCGTCATCCTTTTCCAAAAAGCCTACTTTGGCGATTTCCTCCCCAACACTTACTACCTCAAAGTCAACGGTTTCACGGCCTGGGAGC
>CAYMQX010000539.1:0-1749 GCA_964392495.1 uncultured Anaerolineaceae bacterium | reverse complement strand
CCACGGCAAGCCCGGCCGGGCGAGGATCCGCATCCTTGTGGAGGGGATGGAAAAGGCAGCGAAGGGATCGCCCGATGCGGCGGATCTCACGCAAAAGATCGCGGCGCTGGTCAACCGCTGGCTGGAGGGAGGCTGAGACCGGATCCATCCGAAGCAGCTTTCATCAACATGGCGGTTGCTTCAAACCCGGCTGCGTTTTCAACGCATCCGTTGTTCTCACAACTATATTTGAAAAGGGCGCAGGTATAATCTCCTGCCATGAGTGATTATAGATTCTTCCATCCCACCGAGGTCCGCTACGGCGACCTGGACCCTCAAGGCCATGTCAACAACGCCAAACATCTGACCTACTTCGAGCACGCCCGCGTGCAGTACCTGGTGCAGCTCGGTCTGTTCCACAAGGAGCAATCCTTCATGGAGATCGGGGTGATCGTGGCGGATATCCACATCACATATCACAAGCCGATACACTGGGTGGATCCGGTCAAGACCGGGGTGAGGGTGGCGAAGATCGGCAATAAATCCATGACCTTCGAGCAGGCAGTGCTGAATGCCAGGACGGAAGAAGTGCTCTCCAGCGGGACGGTGATCCTGGTGGCGTTCGATTACTCGACGCAGACGACGCAGCCGGTTTCACAGGCCTGGCGGGAGGTGATCACCCGCTACGAAGGCCTGAACCTCGAGAGTTGAAAGGTGGAAGGATGGACATCCCTGAGATCAACGCGGAATACCTGACCGAATTCCTGGTACGGCTGCTCAACACGCCCTCCCCCACCGGGCGCGCCGAACCGGCCATTAAGCTGGTGGAAGAGGAGCTCAAAAGCTTCAAACACCTGAGCCTGGAGCGCACGCGCAAAGGGGCGCTGGTGGCAACCTGGAGCGTGGAAAGCGAATTGCCGCCGGTGGCCCTGACCGCGCACGTGGACACGCTGGGAGCGATGGTCAAGGCCATCAAGCCCAACGGACGTTTGCAGATCACGCGCATCGGCGGGCTGCTGTTGAACGCCGTGGAGACGGAAGGCTGTCGGGTGTTCAGCTCGCGAGGGGAGGAACTGCGCGGCTCGCTCCTGAGCGATGCGGCCTCGGTGCACGTCTTCGGGGCGCAGGCGGTCGAGACCAAACGTGATGAGGAGCACATGGAGATCCGGCTGGACGCGGTTACACGGTCCGCCGCAGAGACGGAGGCGCTGGGCATCCGGGTGGGGGATTACGTGGCCTTCGACCCGCGCGTGGAGGTGACGAACGGCTTCATCCGCTCGCGGCACCTGGACGACAAGGCCTGCGCCGCGGCGCTGGTCGCGGCGATCCGTGTACTGGAAGAGTCCGGGAAACGCCCCAGCCGTACCACGGTGTTCCATTTCAGCAATTACGAGGAGGTGGGGCATGGCGCGGCCTCGGGGATCCCGCCGGAGGTGGAAGAATTGGTGGCGGTGGATATGGCCGCGGTCGGGCCAGGTCAAAGCTCGGACGAGTTCCATGCAACCATCTGCCTGAAGGATTCGGGCGGGCCTTATCATCATGGGCTGTCACAGAAGCTGCGATCCCTGGCTGAACAGAATGGGATCGGGTACAAGACGGATATTTACCCGTTCTACGGGTCGGATGGGGAAGCGTTCTGGCGCGCGGGAGGCGATGTAGCTGTGGCGCTCATCGGGCCGGGCATCGATGCCTCGCACAACTATGAACGCACGCACATCGATTCGCTGACCGGGACGTGCAAGTGGATCCTGGCGTATCTGATGTCCGAAG
>CAYMQX010000538.1:0-1750 GCA_964392495.1 uncultured Anaerolineaceae bacterium | reverse complement strand
CCGGGCAGTTCGGCGCTCACATGCTCGTGGAGATACACAACAACGGACCTGTCACCCTGTGGTTGGAAGGCTGATGACACGCAGAACCGCGTTTTTCCTGGCCTTCTTTCTTCTTTATCTCGCCGCACGCCTGTACTCCGGCCTGCCGGCCTTCGAACGGCCGCGCCAGCGTGACGACAGCCCCGTCTTCATTGAGCTATCCAAGCAGCCCCTGTTCAGCCCCCGGCTGTGGGCGGCGGAGCGGCCCCCGGCTTATGCCCTTTTCCTGAAGGCCACCGACCGCAGTCTCCCCATCACCCTGGCGTTCCAACTGGCCTTGTCCAGCCTCGCCTGGGGCGCGCTGGCGCTGGTCGTCGCCTCTTTCCTGCGGCACCCGGGCGTGCAGGTCTTCTCCTTTATATGGCTCCTGCTGCTCAGCCTTGTCCCGCACCTGGCCGGGTGGGATTTCACCCTCCTGAGCGAATCGCTCTCGCTCAGCCTGTTCGTCCTGTTCACGGCCCTGGGCCTGTGGCTGATGCAGGCGTGGAACCCCTGGAAGGCGGCCGCCCTCGTGGTGACGGGATTCTTCCTGGCCTTTGTGCGCGATACCAACGCCTGGCTGCTGCTGGCGCTGGTGGTCTGCCTGTTGATCGCGGTCCTGCTGGGATGGGCCCACCGGCGCGTGCTGCTGCTGGCCGCCTGCTTCTCGGCTTTTCTGCTGCTCTCCGCTGCTTCCTCCAATGCAGGCGGGCGCTGGGTCTCCCCGCTCATCAACATCATTGGCCGGCGCGTGCTGACGGCGCCGCGCTCGGTCAATATCCTCCAGCGCCTGTGCGATATGCCTGTCTCGCCGGAACTGATGGGGATGCGCAATGAGTTCGCCAACGGGCGGCTGGAGGCCCTGTACACCGACCCCGCACTGAAGGGATTCCAGACCTGGCTCCTGGAGCAGGGCAGGTCCTGCTACCCGCGCCTGCTGATCTCCGACCCCGTGCACAGCCTGCGCGCCCCGCTCGAAAATCTTGACGAACTGCTGGCCTTCCGCCGGGCGCGCGGTTACTTCGCGCACGCCTACCGCTCCATGCTCCCCGCCAGCCTCGAGCCGCTGTTCTATCCTGTGCGGTTCGCGCTGGGACTGTGGATCGTTCTCACCCTGGCGGCCATTGCGGCCCTCTTCCTGGAGGCCTGGCGTTCCAACCGGCTGTGGGGTGGCTTCCTCCTGCTGGGTCTGACGGTCTTCCCTCACCTCTTCCTGACCTGGCACAGCGAGGTCCTGGAACCCGAGCGCCATGCCATCACGGTGGGCCTGCAGTTGGCACTCTCCGCCTGGATACTGGTCTTCCTGCTGGCCGACCTGCTGCTTGCCGAACGCGAGAGCGGGACCTCCCGGACCTCCGAAGCCTGAACTTTGATTAGAAAAACCTTGACATAATTCAGCTTTCCGGTAGAATACGCACTTGCAAGATGCAAGTGGTTTTTCGTTGGATGGAAAGACGACGGCTCAAGCGAGCCGTTTTTTTTAACCGCCGATGAAAGGCATTGCGTCTCGAATATTTCTTTTTTTGCTCCAAGGAGGCAAAATGTCTGAACGTGTCATCGGTACGGTTAAGTGGTTCAATGGCAGCAAGGGTTACGGGTTCATCGAGCGCCAGGGCGGGCCGGACGTCTTCGTCCATTTCTCCGCCATCCAGGGCGACGGTTTCCGCAACCTGACGGAAGGCCAGCAGGTGGAGTTCACCATCGAGCAGGGTCCCAAGGGCCCGCAGGCCGC
>CAYMQX010000537.1:0-1754 GCA_964392495.1 uncultured Anaerolineaceae bacterium | reverse complement strand
TGATGGCGCGCACCAGGTTTTTGGGGCGGCGGCGGGTATGCCGCAGCCGGACAGCCGGCTCTGCCGGGAGGGCCGCTCCGCGCGGGCGGACCGTCTGCGGCGCGGCCTCATAACCTGCCTGGGCATGCAGCCACTTGAGCGCCATGCGCCGCGGGCCGGGCTCGACCTCGATCACCGCGGGGGCCAGTTCCCGCAGCGCCGGCTCCACCTGGTAGGAGGCCGCCTCGCCGCGGACTTGCAGAGCGCGGCGGCGCCAGGCGGAAAGCCCCAGCAGCACCAGGTAGATCCCCAATCCCGCCTGGGCGATGGCATCCCAATCGTAGGCCTGCGGCCAGAAGTACAGGGGGCCGATACCGTGTTTCCAGCGCGTGGCCGCGCCCAGCACGTACAGTCCCACCATCAGGGAGGCCAGCGAGGCGGTCAGGCGCAGCCAGCCGCTGCGCTGACGCAGGGCCAGCCGGGCGGTGAAGGAGGCGGCCAGGGCCAGCGACCCGGCGGCCAGCCCGTTCTGCATCCAGAGCGGGTAGCCGGGCTTCTCACGGAAGAGGATGACCAGTCCCAGCGCCAGGGCGGTGACCAGCAGGAAGATCAGAACGATCTTGCGCAGCAGGCCGGAGCGCTCGGATGAAGAGGTATAGAACCGGCTCATCGCAGCAGAAGTGGCGGCCATTCTTATCCACGCAGCTTGACGCGCCCGTGCGTGCGCGAGAGCGTGAGGGGTTCCTCGGCAGCCGGGATCTCTTCCTTCAGGCGGATGCGGCTGCGGGTGGTGGGTTCCACGCTGATGCGGGTGCGCTCGAAGTCGCGGAAGTGCAGGGCTTCGGGCAGGTCGCCGGTCAGCTCATAGAAGCGGTACTCGACGCCGTTCTGCGCCCGCAGGATGTGCAGGGCGGGGACGCCCACGCTCGCCAGGGTGCGGTGCAGGAAGTTCTCCTCGCCGGTGATGACGTGCGTCAGGGTGGTCTCGCGCAGGATGCCGCAGGTGGGGCAGTGGCCGGCCTCGAAGGTCACCTCGCCGAGCGGCTTGAGCACCTGCTCGATGGTGTGGCAGTTGGGGCATTCCAGCGAGGTGATGAGTTCCTGGTCCAGCTCGATCATGGCGTCGGGTCCCAGGTCGGCGCGGGCGATGCGCAGCAGGTCGGCCAGGGTGGTGCGCTCGGCGCGCGCCGGCAGCTCGGTGATCTCGCCGTAGGTCCAGTGGCTCTCGCAGTCCTCGCGCGGCACGTAGGCGGTGGTGTGCATCTCGTTGGTCAGGCCGTTGAAGTGCGTCACCTTGCCGGCCTCCACGGGCATCTGGTGGATGAGCTTGAGGGCGTCCTGCGACTGCATCCCGCCGATGATGGAGGCGATGGTGGGTGTGGTGGGGACCTTGCCCAGCAGGATGTTCTGGCGGGCCAGCAGGGGGCAGGAGTAGCGGGCGGAGAGGTCGCGCAGGGCCTGCTCGGTGAGGGTGCACTCGTAGCAGGCACCCTCGCCGGGGACGAAGACGCGCATCAGGCCAAGCAGCTCCTGGATGGCGCCATCCACCCAGGGCTTGTCCACCCAGTAGCAGAAGCGGTTGACGGCCAGGCGGGCTTCGCGGTTATCCAGGCAGCCGATGACGACATCCATGCGGCGGAAGATGCCCAGCCCCAACTGGGTGGTGACATCCGCGTTGAGGTACTGGACGTGCACCTGCGGGTTGACCGATTTGGCGCGTGCGGCGGCCACCTCGGCCTTGCTGCGGTTGTTGTCGGTCTCGCGGAAGAGCACCG
>CAYMQX010000536.1:0-1767 GCA_964392495.1 uncultured Anaerolineaceae bacterium | reverse complement strand
AGGCGAGCCCGGAGGGCTTTCGTGGGAACTGAGCAGGGGCTTCAGCCCCGGCGTCCGCGAGGCCTCCATTTTCACACCTCTCAAGCAGCAGCGCTGTCAGATTTGAGGGAGGCCGGTTGGTGTAAAAAAATTCCCTCTTGACACGAACACATGTTCTATTGTATATTAACCACATCTAGAACATATATTCTAGGCCCACCCACAGCCTGCGAAGGCACGAGAAAAGGCGGACGCCATGACGGAAAACAACAAGTATGGACTGGTAATGGAAGCGCTGACCGGGTTGGTCCCGCAGATGCGCCTGGGGAGCAGGGTCCGCGCGCAGGCTTTGGGTTTGCGGCGGGCGCTGGAGGACTTCCTGCCCCTGCCGCCCCACTCGGTCTTCCTGGGCATCGCCAACGACGGGCTGCCCGTGCTGCTCAATATCGGTGATTCCATCCCCGGGCCCATGCTCATCCTGGGAGGCGAAGGCAGCGGAAAGAGCAACCTGCTCCAGGTGATCGGCGCTTCCAGTACGGAGCTCTACTCCCCGGATGAGATGCAGTTCGGCGTGGTCACCTCCGAACCCGGTGAGTGGGAGTTCCTCGCAGGCTCGCCCAACCTGGTGGGCGTTTTCCCCTCGCAGGAGCCGGGCGCAGGTGAGTTCATCCGCACCCTGGCCGAATGGGCGCACGGCAACCACAGGGAGCGCCGTTCCATCCTGCTGCTGATCGACGACCTGAGCGCGCTGATGTCGCTGGAGGAAGCGGTGCGCCAGGACCTGCGTTGGCTGATGCTGCGCGGACCTTCACGACGGGTCTGGCCCATTGTCACGCTCAACCCAAAGTGCGCGCCAGACGTCCACCCCTGGACGACGTTCTTCCACACCAAGCTCTACGGTCACATCGCCGACCCCCACGATCTGGGCGATCTCGCGGGCGGCTCCAGGCCCCGCCTGGAATCGCTCCAGCCGGGCAGCGAGTTCATGCTGCGCGAGGGCGGCGACTGGCTCAAGTTCCAGGTCCCTTCATTGGATTAGGAGGTTGACATGCATACCGGTCTGATGTGGTTCGATAACGACCCCAAGACGGCTCTCCCGGCCAAGGTGCGCCGGGCCTCGGCTTACTACAGCAAAAAGTTCGGGCGCCAGCCCGATATCTGCCTGGTGAACCCCGGCATGTTGGACGGCCAGCCGGTGGAGACGGTGGAACAGGACGGCCAGGCGATCACGATCCGCGGCTACCGCCCGGTGCTTCCGGGTCACTTGTGGATCGGGGTCGAAGAAGAGAATTAGCAGGCCAACGGGTCCGGCCTGTTTCAATTCGGCAAATCCTCCCGTGTACTGGCTCACGGGAGGATTATTGATTCATCCCACGCCGCCGCGGATCCGATCGTCAAGCGGGAGGTACGATCGAGATCGCCACCACGAAGGCCATGGCATACTCGCGCGTATGCGTCAGGCTTACCACCCAGACGGCCAGGCCCTGTTCAGCAGCCAGCCTTGCGGCCTCCCCATACAGGGAGAGCTGCGGTGCGCGGTTTCCATCCCCGATGACCTCGATCTCCTGCCAGGCCACATCCCCGATGCCGCGGCCGAGCGCCTTGGCGGCCGCCTCCTTGGCGGCAAAGCGCGCCGCCAGCGACTCCACCCTCCCGGCGCAATCCGCCAGTTCAGCGGGGGTATAGACACGGCTCAGGAATCGCTCGCCGTGTCGGAGGATGGCATCCTGCACACGCTCCACCTCGATCACATCCACCCCGTTGACGAGCTGCCGGTTCTGCCTCATA
>CAYMQX010000535.1:0-1791 GCA_964392495.1 uncultured Anaerolineaceae bacterium | reverse complement strand
AGGCGGCCCGGCCCGCAGAGGCGGCCCGGCGCAGAGGCGGCCCGGCCCGCAGAGGCGGCCCGGCGCAACGGCGGCCCGGCGCACCGGCGGCCCGGCGCAGAGGCGGCCCGCAACACCCCAAGTCCGTCCCATCCCTCGCTCCCAGGCCGCCCTCCTACGCCCGCAGCCTGCTCCTCGCCCGCTGGGATTCCGAGACCCGCCATTACCTCCTTTCCCCGGTGGACCCCGCCACCGGCGACCCCATCGCCGGCTACGCCTCCCTCGACCTCGGCGTCAACTATTACCACACATTCTCCCCTGACCACAAGACCCTGGCCTTCATTTCGTATCAGGATGATTCCGCCTCCGGCCCGGCGTTGCACTTGGTGGATCTGGCCGCATGGCAGGAGCATCAGTACCCTCTGGACATCCCCGGCTGGGTCAGCGCCCTCGCCTTCAGCCCGGATGGCCGAAAGCTGGCGGTTGCTTCCATCTATCGCGGGCGGGATTTGCTGGTTTTCGATCTCCCTTCTGCGAGTGTGACGGCGCAGGTCCGGCCGGACTTCGACATCACCCACCTGCGTTATACACGCGATGGCCTTTCTCTGATGGCCTACGGGCGCCTGCTGGTGGACCGCTTCACCGAGAACGAGCGCAGCGAGGGACCGGCGCGTACTTCCCTGTTCAACGCCGCAGACCTCAGCCTTGATTGGTCCGCGGAACTGACCGGCGTTCTCGATGGTAACTACGCCATCCATGCGGACTCCACGGATGTGCACACTCCCGGCAAGGGCCGGTCCTATTATCCGGGCGTGGTTTTTTCCACAGCCACCGATTCGCTCTATATCGTCCACGCGGACCAGGATCGCCTCACCCGCGTGGATTTCGCCCGGCGCCACTTCCAGACCCAGGACTTCCTTCCCCGGCTTTCCCTGTGGGAGCGATTCCTGATGCTCGGCGCGCGCACCGTTTACGCCAAGGCTGCCAGCGGCGTGACCCGCCAGACGGTCCTATCACCCGATGGACAGACTCTCTTTACATTGGGCCAGAAGAACGATATGCACCAACTCTCCAATGGAGATTGGGAGCACACCACCTCGGGATTGGATCTAAAGAGCATAGACCTTGCGGATGGCACAGAGTTGTTCGACTACCCGATCCAGGGGGAGGGTCTGAAGATTTCGGCAGCCGGCGACCGCCTCTTCATCCAGGGATGGTCCAGCGATCCCTCCGCGGCCCTTCCGCAGACCACGATCTTTAATATCAAGGATGCTTCCGAGGGCATCCGCATCGAAGGAGCCTATGCTGTCCCCGCGCGCAGGGTGGATGGGAGCTTCGTCCTCGTCTCCAGTTACAGCCTCCCCAATGCGGGCGACTCGACCCGCATGACGGTCTATGACGAGGCCATCGGCGCCCTGATCGCCGAGTGGGTCAGTCCAGCCTCTGCTGCGTGGCTTCCTGAACCCTAAAGAGGTCGCTGCGAGGCGCAAGGCGCCGCGATCTGGCGATCCCTGCAATTTTGATGAGGCGACCGCTTCCGGGTCCAGGATCTCTGGAACAACCCGCTATAATGGAAGCGCGGTCCATCTCCGCCGCTCAATTCCATGCATCGCCGCCTTATCCCGCTTACCCGCCGGGCCCGCCTCGCGCTGTTCCTCACGGTTGCCTCCAGCCTGCTTGCCGGTCTTCTGACCATCGGCCAGGCCTGGCTCGTCAGCCTCACCATTAACGGCGTCTTCCTTGAACAGAAGACCCTCGCCCAAGTGACCGGTTGGATGCAGGGCCTCCTGCTTGTCATTGCCGGGCGCGGCC
>CAYMQX010000534.1:0-1800 GCA_964392495.1 uncultured Anaerolineaceae bacterium | reverse complement strand
GACGGCACCTTCTACACCGGCTGGACGACCGACCCCGAGCGGCGCCTCAAAACGCACAACGCCGGGCGGGGCGCCAAATACACGCGCACGCGTGGGCCCGTCCGCCTGGTGTATGTCGAGGAGCAGCCCGACCGCTCCTCCGCCATGAAAAGGGAGAGGGCCATCAAGGCCCTCTCGCGTGCAAGGAAAAAGAAATTGATCGGGTAGGAGCGGTTGATCCCGCTCCTTCCTTTATTAATCGCTGAAAAGCGGCAGATGTCCCAAAGCGATGATGTGCATCCAGCGGGCGCGGTCGCCCTCGGTGAAGATGGCAGCCTCCGCCGCCACTGTGGAGCCGGCCTTCTCCAGGATCATGTGCATCCCTTGCAGGGTGGAGCCGGTGCTGATGACATCGTCGAGGATGACCACCCGCTTCCCCTGCATCAGCCCGCGGTCTTTTTCATCCAGGATCAGGACCTGCGGCTCCCCTGTGGTGATGGACAGCGTCTCGGCCCGCAGAGCCTCGCCCATGTAGGGTTTGTAGGTCTTGCGCAGCACCACGTAAGGCTTGCGGGTCTCCACCGAAAGGGCATAGGCCAGAGGGATGGATTTTGCCTCCGCAGTCACCAACACGTCGTAGTCCACCGCCTCCAGCTTCGAGCTCAGCGCGCGCGCGCAGGCTTGCGTCAGTTCGGCATCCCCAAGGATGTTCAGGATGGCGATCCGCAGGCCCGGCTTGATCTCGAACAAACGCAGTTCCCGCCGGATTCCGGCGACCTCCACCGGGTAGGTCTCATGATTGGTCATGCATTTCTCCCACAGATAGACATAACGCGGCAAGTTTATCACAGGGAGGCAAAGATGACACGGGTGGGTAAAGCCGGGAGTGTCTATTTTGGTGGGGTGAATATTACCTTTTCCCAGTATTTGAGTCCGAAGGACTTTCGTGGAAACTGAGCAGGGGCTTCAGCCCCGGCGTCTTTGGCATCCCGGCTCCCCATCCCCCACTCTTTTAGCCACTCCCCCTGCGCCTTCGCTTCCACAGGAAGGCCCCCAGGAAAAGGGTGGTTGCCGTCAGCACGATGACCGAACCGGAGACAATGTTCAGATAATAGCTGAGATACAAACCGATGACCGAGGAGACCGCGCCGATCAGCGCCGAGAGCAGCATCATCTGCCACAGCCGCCGCGTCAGCAGGTAAGCCGTGGCGGCCGGCGTCACCAGCATGGCCGCCGCCAGGCTCACCCCCACCGTCTGCAAAGAGACCACCACCGTCAGAGCCAGCAGCACGAGCATCAGGTTGCGCAGCATTTCGGCGGGCAGTCGCAGGGTGGCCGCCAGCACAGGATCGAATGAGATCACCAGGAAAGGCCGGTAACAAACCGCCACGGTAAGCAGGATGGCGAGGCCCAACCCGGCGATCAGCCGCAGGTCGGAGGCGCTCACCCCCAGCACATCCCCGAACAGGATATGGCTGAGGTCCACCGCATAGGTCTGGATGGAGCTGATCAGCGCCACTCCCAGTGAAAGCGCCGCGGCAAACAGAATCCCGATGGCGGTGTCCTCGCGGACGACGCCCTGCTTTGAGAACAGGCCGATCCCCAGCGCCACAACGATCCCCGCAGCCGCCGCTCCCAGAAGGAGGCTGCCCTGCAAAACATAGGCGATGGCCAGGCCCGGCAGGATGGCATGTGCCATTGCGTCGCCCAGGAATGCCATGCCGCGCAGCACCACATAGGTCCCCATGACCGCGCACAGGATACCCACCATCACCGAAGCCGCCAGGCCGCGCTGCATGAACTGATAGGAGAGAGGCTCCA
>CAYMQX010000533.1:0-1807 GCA_964392495.1 uncultured Anaerolineaceae bacterium | reverse complement strand
CCCCGTCAGCAGGCCCATCAGCGTGAACACGGTGACGGTCATGCGCGGCAGTGAAAAAACGGACATCCCGGTGATACTCGAAAAAAGGCCTTAAGGCTCCATTGCATCCCTCGTAAAAAAACGGGCGGGCCGTAAATGACCCGCCCGCAACTTAACCGAAGCGCTCCTCGCGCCAAACATCCGCGCGATTGTGGTAACCGGCCTGTTCCCAGAACCCGCGCCGGTCGCGCGGCATAAACTCCAGGGAGCGCAGCCACTTGGCGCCTTTCCAAAAGTAGGGGGTCTCCAAACCCTGATTGCCAGGGATAAAGCCCACCACCCCCCGAAGTGGATAGCCATGGTCCGGCGAGATGGGCTCCCCATTGAGATGGGTCGCCAGGAGGAAGTTTTCCTGAAGCACTACGGCCAGTGGCAGGTTCACGGTGAAGCCGTATTCGGCATGCTGCATGACATGTGTAGCATTCGGTCTGATCGCGATAAGGCCGTTCTCGACCAGCGATTTGACCGAGACCCCCTCCCAAAGGGTGTCAATTTTGCTCCAGCGGGTGACGCAGTGTATATCCATTCGGATGCGGGTACGGGGCAGCCGGTTGAACTCCTCCCAGTTCCAGCGCTTCTCCTCTTCCACCTCGCCCCAGATGCGCAAATCCCAGGAGGCAGGGTTGAAGGCCGGCACAGGCCCATAATGCAGCACGGGGAATTTAAAAGTCAGAGATTGTCCGGGAGGCAGGCGGCCCTCCGCGCGGATGCGCTCCTCTTCCTTTCGGCGATCAGGTCCCTCAGAATTGAACATCATGAAACTCCTGTTGGAATTATAACAAAACGGGCTGCCGGTTGGACGGGGCAGCGCCTCCCAATGTTACCCTTAAGAGGTTGCGATTCCCTTACGAACTCCGTCATGAAGTTGCCATGTCCCCAGCCGGGAAATTCTTCTATAATCCGCCGATATTCACCGGGAGATGGAGAATGCGCAAACACAGCATCGGGCAAAGGTTCCAGTATTGGTTCGACAACTACATGGCACGCGGCACGCCCGCCCTGATTACTGGCTTGTTCGTGGTCTCGGCGCTCATCATCCTGGCCGCGGCGGCGCTGGTCCGCCTGACCGGCAGCGCGCCGGATGGGCTGTCCTTCTGGGGTATCGCCTGGATGGGCCTGCTGCGCACGCTGGACTCGGGCACCATGGGCGGGGACAGCGGCTCGATCTTCTTCTTGTTCATGATGCTCATGGTGACGATGGGGGGCATATTTGTAGTAAGCGCGCTGATCGGCATCCTCAACAACTCGCTCCAGGAAAAATTGGAGGCCCTGCGCAAGGGGCGCTCACTGGTCATCGAAAACGGGCATACCGTCATCCTGGGCTGGTCACCGCAGATCTTTACCATTCTCCAGGAATTGATCCTGGCGAACGAGAACCGGCGGCAGGGGGCAGTCATTGTGATCCTGGCAGATGAAGATAAGGTGAAGATGGAGGAAGAGATCCATGAACGCATTCCAGCACCCCGGAATACGCGCATTATCTGCCGCTCGGGCAGCCCCATCGACCTGACCGACCTGGAGATCGTCAGCCCGCACAGCGCGCGTTCCATTATTGTCCTTCCGGGCGGTTCCGACCCCGATGCCTACGCGATCAAGGCCGTGCTGGCGCTCACCAATAATCCCAACCGGCGCGCAGAGCCGTATCATATCGTCACCCAGTTCCGCGACCCGAGGAACATGGAGGTGGTGCGAATGCTCGGAAACCGCGACCACATCCTGCCCATCCTGGTCAACGACCTGATCGCCCGCGTGGTGGCACAGACCTCGC
>CAYMQX010000532.1:0-1812 GCA_964392495.1 uncultured Anaerolineaceae bacterium | reverse complement strand
CGCAAGGATGAATCACACTTACCCTGCGCCTGTCTCTGTGCTATCTTGTGCCTGCCAGATCCTCAAACCAGGAGTATCCATGTTCCAGACCTTCGACCAGGCGCAGAAGTACGTTTCCGAAAAGGGCATCCAGATCGTGGACCTGAAGTTCTGTGATCTGTGGGGCCGCTGGCACCACCTCACCATCCCCGCCGGCCAGTTCCAGCCCTCGCTCATGGAGGAGGGCATTGGCTTCGACGGCTCCTCGGTGGGACTGAAGTCTGTCAAGTCCGGGGACATGGTGCTCGTCCCCGACCTCGCCACAGCTTTCGAAGACCCCTTCTGGGAGACGCCCACGCTCAGCTTCATCTGCCGTACCCTGGAGGCCGACACCCACGAGGTCTTTGCCAACGACCCGCGCAACATCGCCATCCGCGCCGAGGAATACATGCGCTCCACCGGCATCGCGGACACGAGCCGCTGGGGGCCGGAGTTCGAGTTCTACATCTTCGACAGCGTCAGCTACGAGAATGGCGTGAACCGCGCCGGGTACACGCTGCAGAGCAGCGAGGCGGACTGGAACAGCGGGGCGCTGGGCCACGGCCACTACATCCCGCTGCATGGCGGCTATCACGCCATCCCACCCAGGGACCAGCTCTACAAGCTGCGCACGCGCATGGTCCAGCACCTGGAGCGCATGGGCGTGCCGGTCAAGTACCACCACCACGAGGTGGGCGGGCCCGGCCAGTGCGAGATCGAGACCCCCATGATGGGTCTGCTGCAGGCCGGCGACGCCACCATGATCATCAAGTACGTCACCAAGATGGCCGCCCACGAGAACGGCCAGACCGCCACCTTCATGCCCAAGCCGCTCTTCGGTGAGGCTGGAAGCGGCATGCACTTCCACCAGCACCTCTTCAAGGGCGGCGCCAATGTGTTCTACGACCCGCAGGGCTACGGCTGCCTGAGCCAGACGGCGCTCTACTATATCGGCGGGCTGCTCAAGCACGGGGCCGCGCTGCTGGCCATCACGAACCCTTCGACCAATTCCTACCGCCGCCTTGTGCCGGGATTCGAGGCGCCGGTGAATGCCTTCTTCTCGCTCGGCAACCGTTCGGCGGCGGTGCGCATCCCCAAGTATGCCACCCAGCCCGGGACCGCCCGCTTCGAGTTCCGCCCGCCCGACGCCACCGGAAACGTGTATCTAATGCTTGCCGCGCAGTTGATGGCCGGCCTGGACGGCATCCGCAGCAAGCTCGACCCGACCGCGGCGGGCTTCGGCCCGATCGACGCCAACATCTTCAGTTGGAACGAGGAGCAGCGCAGCCGCATCCAGGCCCTGCCCTCCTCGCTCAATGCCGCCCTCACCGCCCTGGAAGCGGACCACGCCTTCCTGACCCAGGGCTCGGTCTTCAGTGAGGAGATGCTGGCGCAATGGGTGGACTACAAGCGCCAGTCCGAATACTTCGCCGTGCGCAATCGCCCGCACCCGTATGAAATGAGTTTGTATTTTGATGCGTGAGCGGAGCCTGTAGGGGCGACAGGCTATCAGGGGTGCCGCTCTGGCGACTCGCGTCCAGGTCCGCACGGATTTGGGGGATCGCGGAGCATCCCTGCCGAGTGGAAGTGAGTCCGGAGGACTTTTTTAAGAACTGAGGAGGGGCTTTAGCCCCGACGGCTGCGATCCGAATACAGTGAATGTTATAGATATCGGAATTTTCCCGCGGCGTGCTTCACGACGCCGCTCGCAGTGACAGATTTAACGCGAAAGGTGGAGCCTCTGTGCTCCGCCCGACCCATGAGATCCATGTCGTTGCGAGGAGGGGCAGGGAG
>CAYMQX010000531.1:0-1819 GCA_964392495.1 uncultured Anaerolineaceae bacterium | reverse complement strand
TGGCAGACGTCGGTTCATCCAGAAGCAGTACCGGGGGTTCGTGCATCAAAGCCCGCGCCAGGGCAAGCTTCTGTTTCATCCCTTTGGAGTACTCACCGATTCGCCGGTCCGCCGCCTCCGAGAGTCCAAAGTATTCAAGCAGGTAATCGCTGCGGCTCTTCCGCGTCTGCGGACTCATTGAATAGGCCTGTGCAAAAAAATCCAGATACTCGCGGGCATCCATGCGGACATAAAGACCCTGTTGTTCCGTGAGAACACCCACTGAGGCGCGTACTGCATTCCCCTGGCTGGCTACATCGTAGCCCGCCACCTTTGCCCATCCGCGCGTTGGCCTAAGAAGGGCGGTCAGCATGCGGACTGTGGTGGTTTTACCGGCGCCATTCTGTCCAAGCAGTGCCAGTATCTGACCCGGTTGAACTTGCAGGGTTACATTTTGCACAGCCCAGAAGTCGCTAAATTGCTTTCCAAGATCACAAGTTTCGATCATGATTATTTGCGTGTTTCAATCCATCGGAGGCGTCGCCTCCGCAGTATCATCCTCCTTTTCAGGCATGGGTCGATTTTGCCCGGGGCGGTGGCGCCAGATCAGTACAGCGGCGGCAACCACGGCGATGACCGCCATGAAGGTCTGGTTGATGTTAATGCCTCCGAGTTGGGAAGCATCCAGTCGGAGAAAATCCAGAGAAAATCGGATCAGAGGATAGGAGATCAGATAAACAAGGAATACATCACCCGTTCTGCTGCGATTTCCTTCATAATTCCGGGTCACCCACATAAGCAGAAGCATATTGGCGAAATTAAGTATGGATTCGTAGGCAAAGAGGGGGTGGTAATAATCGATATTCTCAAAACCCGGCAGCCGGTGCGCGGGATCAATATACAGCTTCCAAGGCAAATTGGTGGGTGCGCCGTAAAGCTCCTGGTTGAACAGATTTCCGAAGCGTCCAATCGCCTGCCCCAAGGCTATACTGGGAGCTCCAATATCCAGCCATTCCTGAAAATTCAGGCCATGTTTGCGTGCATAGAAGTACAGCGCGATTACTCCACCGATCACGGCACCCGGAATTCCCAACCCTCCCCGCCAGATGGAGAGTATATCGAGAAAACGGATGGTCCCTCCTGCAAAATATGGATTGACCATTTGGCCTGTGGCGGGATCCACCACAAGCGCGCTCGGAGAAGGAGTGAACACATGCCAGAGCCGGGCACCGATGACACCACCGACGATCAACCAGATCAGCAGGTCCCAGACAATCTCCGGGTCAATGCCCCGTCGCTTTGCCTCGCGGGTCGCCAACCAGCCGCCCGCAAGGGCACCCAGCATCAGGATGATGCCGTAAAACCGTACATACAGGGGTCCTATCTGAAACCCATCGATCATGATTTGATCTCCTCGGCAATGGGGGTCTTGTTCCGGTTATGGTGTGCCTGGGCGCGAACCACCGCAATCCGCTGCAAAGCCGTGATATTGGCCAGAATGGCAATGATCCACACCCCGATTTCGGGGATATTGAACAACAAGGTGGGTCCCAGAACCAAATATCGCTCTGCTCGCGTCAGCAGACCTTCTTTCGCGCTGAAGCTCTGCGCTTCCGCCCTGGCCTTGACGTAGGAAACCAGGATGGAACCTGCCGCCGCGGCAAACGTGGCAACTTCAGCCAAATGTTGATTGGTCTGGCTGAAATAATACAGCAAGCCGCCCAAAAGGATTAACTCGGAATAGCGATCGCTAACCGCATCCACAAATGCGCCCCAATCACTGGCCTCCCCGCGCAGCCGCGCCATCGTGCCATCCAATGCATCCACCGGCCAGGCGATC
>CAYMQX010000530.1:0-1820 GCA_964392495.1 uncultured Anaerolineaceae bacterium | reverse complement strand
AGGTGGAACGGGGTGTGAAAAGCCTCCTGGATTCCGACCTGCTCCTGAAGCTGGCGGACGCCTTCCAGTTGACCACCCTGGAACGCAGAGAGTTCTTTCTTGCCTCCACAGGCATCGAGACCGGGCAGATCGTCCGCAGCGCGGTGGGAGGCATGCAGAGCGCGCAGCAGAGCCTGCATCGCATGATCGGTCTGGTGGAGAAACTGCGCATCCCGGCCTTCCTGTTGGATGCCTACACGGACGTGCTGGCGATCAACTTCGCCGCCTTCGACTTCTTTCAGATCCCGCTGGAGATGATGGGCGGGGCCGGGGAGGTCCCGGGCGGTTTAAATGCGCTGCGGCTGGTGTTCGGGAAGGATCTGTCGGCGCACTCGCATTTCCTTAACAACTGGGAATACTACGCTCTCAGCACCATGCGCTTTTTCCGCGAAGCCAGCCTGTGCCACCGCTCCACGCCGTATTATGAATACCTGATGAAAACCTTCCGCGACCCGGTGGAGTATCCCCTCTTCGAGCGCTACTGGCGCATGGTCTCCTCGCTGGAGCAGGACCGCGATGGAACCTATGAGAATTTTGAATACGACCACGACACGTTCGGCCACCTGAGCTATGCGGTGGCGACGACGATCTGCGTCACGCCGGAGGGGGAGATCTACCTGAACCAGTACATCCCCACCGATGATCCCACCTGGAAGCTCTTCGAGGGGCTGGCCGCCCGGAGCGGCATGGGCGTTATCCCCCTGGCCTCCTGGCCGGAGAAGAGGA
The DNA here is from genome assembly GCA_964392495.1 of uncultured Anaerolineaceae bacterium. Classification (GTDB taxonomy): domain Bacteria; phylum Chloroflexota; class Anaerolineae; order Anaerolineales; family Villigracilaceae; genus JACPVF01. Next base: position 1,055 of record CAYMQX010000530.1, on the reverse strand, counting down.
TGCAGCAGGCCGGTAAATAGGGGGCAATGCCTTCGGGGGAGCTTGGGATTTTACACAACGCCCAGGTAGGCCTTTTGGACCGAGGGGTTCTTTCTCAGGTTTTCGGCAGTATCGCTTAGCACGATCCGCCCGGTCTGGAGGACATAGCCGCGGTGGGCAATGGAGAGCGCCATAAGGGCGTTCTGTTCGACCAGCAGGATCGTGGTGCCTTCCCGGTTGATCTGCACGATCGTATCGAAGATGGTCTCGACCAGGACCGGAGCGAGGCCCATGGAGGGCTCGTCCAGCAGGAGCAGGCGGGGATGCGCCATCAGCGCCCGGCCGATGGCGAGCATCTGCTGTTCGCCGCCGGAGAGGGTCCCGGCGATCTGTTTGCTGCGTTCCTTCAGCCGCGGGAAAACCTGGTAGACGCGCTCCAGGTCGGCGCTGACGCTGCGGTCCTGGCGGCTGTAGGCTCCCAGGTCGAGGTTTTCAGCGATGGTCAGGCGCGTAAAAATTCCGCGCCCTTCGGGGATCAGCGCCACGCCCTTGTAAACCACTTCATGCGGCTTGAGGGCGCTCATGTCCTCGCCATCCAGGATGATCTTCCCCTGGCGCAGTCTGCTCATCCCGGTGATCGTGCGAAGCGTGGTCGTCTTGCCGGCGCCATTGGCGCCGATCAGGGTGACGATCTCGCCCTTTTCCACGTTCAGGGAGATGCCCTTCAGGGCGTGAATATTCCCGTAGTAAGTGTGAACGTCATTCAATTCAAGCATGGATGCCATGAGTTCGTCTCCCGCTCTCAAGCTGCGCCGGCGGCCGGCAGGTTCAGGCCTGAAGCGGCGCCGCGGCCAAGGTATGCCTCGATCACGCGCTGGTTGCGCTGGATCTCCGCGGGGGTGCCTTCGGCGATCTTCTCGCCGTAGTCCAGCACGGTGATCTGTTCACTGATGCCCATGACCATGCGCATGTCATGCTCGATCAGGAAGACCGTAATCCCCAGTTCATCGCGGAGCTGGCGGATGAAGTGCATCATTTCATCGGTCTCGTTGGGATTCATGCCGGCGGTGGGTTCG
>CAYMQX010000529.1:1111-1821 GCA_964392495.1 uncultured Anaerolineaceae bacterium | reverse complement strand
GCCATGAGATCGTATTTGACGAGCTCGTTGGGGGTACGCAACGGCGTGAACCCAACAGCATTAAAACCTTCTTTGGAGATTGTACCGGGGCTGTCATGAGACCGACCCGCGAAAAGAATTCAGAATGAGTTTGAATTGTCCCGCCACGCTGCAATAAGTATGATTCTCGCGAACCCACTCAGCCCCCCGGGAGGAACAAGCCGACCAAAATTCCAGATCCAGCATTGTCCTTTCCATGGCCATGCGCAAATCAGATTCCAGATTCTCGATTGAGACGAGCAGACCCGTCTCCTCATGCTGGACGATCTCAGGGATGCCACCTATACGGGTGGCGATCACCGGTGTGGCGCATGCCATACTTTCGAGCAATGACAACGGAATGCCCTCCTCGGTCAAGGCAGGCAATATAGTTACATTCGCCGAGGCAAGGAGCTCCGGCATGCCCGCATTCGGGAACCAGCCCATAAAAGTGATCCTGCCCGGGAGAGCAGTTGCCTGTGCGTGCAAGCTTTCCTCATAACCGAAATCGGAGCGGTTTTCTGCAGCAGCGGAACCAACGATCCAAAGCCTCGAACGAGGATACTTATCCGCCAACGCAATGAAGGCCCGGATGAGATGGTGGATACCCTTCCCAGGGGAGATACGCCCGGCATAGAGAAAGATGAAATCCCCGTGATCGGCCCCGAACCTGGCCCGGACGCGCTCGCCAT
>CAYMQX010000529.1:617-1101 GCA_964392495.1 uncultured Anaerolineaceae bacterium | reverse complement strand
GCCATTTTTTCGCTTCAGACCCCGGTGGAAAAGAGAATCATCCACGCCATTATGGATGACCCAGTGAGGCAGACGGATCAAACCGTAAGTCCGTTCGATACCATCGAAGGCGGCTTGGGAAACCGATACCAACCCATCCAGGTTCCGCTGGAAGGATCGCCACCCTGCTTCAGAGAGACGCAAATGCATATTACTTCCATGATGATAATATAGGATGCGAGCCCGCGGGCAAACGCGGCGCAGGAGAACCGGCAGATGATAGCTTACATGGCAGACGATCACATCCGGGCGAAATGCACGCACCTGGAATAATAGGCCCAGGACATAGGCCAGCCAATCCTCATCGGTATGACCGAACCATGCCGAGAGCAGTGGATGATAAACCCGATAGGGGAGTTTCCGGATTAACCGGACAGCCAGGCGGAGGACCGTGGGTGCCTTGATATTCCGAAAAATCCGCCGGTCGTACTCGAGGGAGTCGAGA
>CAYMQX010000529.1:0-607 GCA_964392495.1 uncultured Anaerolineaceae bacterium | reverse complement strand
AGCCCGGTATCGATGGGATGTGTTATTGGTCGGAAAACCACCAACTCATCTTCCGCATCGAGCTTGAGGTGATTAACGGTGTTGAAAATAACAATCCCGGGGGCAATGCCGCGCACCGGGGGAACCGGAGCTGAGGAGCCGTAGACAATGGCGATTTTCATTATTCAGGCCCCACCCCATTGGATACCGGCCTTCTTAACGCGCGCCGGAACACCGGCGACCATCGTACCGGGCGGGACATCATCAATCACGACCGAACCGGCAGCCACGACCGAATTATCCCCAATATCAACACCTTTGAGAATTGTCACATTCATTCCAATCCACACATGATCTCCGATTCTTATCGGAGCAGTCTTCTGAGATTGGCCTCGAATCACATGGTTGTCGTTGTCACGGATCGTGACATTTTCGGCAATTGCAACATCGTTTCCAATTTGAATATCATTAAAACAGTAAATATTCGCGCCTGAATTAATAGACCTTATCGGAAATAAGGATTTTGGTCATAGGCGCAAGGGTTTCTTGCGCTGATTGACTCGAAGGTTATGCAAACCACAAGCAATGAGCATGACCAAATCCGAAAAATTGTCTTTCGTGTTTCTCA
>CAYMQX010000528.1:0-1831 GCA_964392495.1 uncultured Anaerolineaceae bacterium | reverse complement strand
TTCCTCAACAACCTCCTCTTTATCTTCCAGCGCATCAACGGGCTGAACCTCGTTGATATTCTGCTTGTCACACTGATCTTCTTCGGGCTGCTTCACTCCCTGCGGGATACCCAGGCAATGGTCCTGCTTAGAGGGGTGATCCTGCTGGTCGTGGTGATCGTCCTGTTCACCAGCCTGGTGGACCTGCCGGCCTTCTCCTGGCTGATCGTCAACGCCCTGCCGGCCCTGCTCGTGGCCATCCCCGTGATCTTTGCCCCCGAACTACGCCGCAGCCTGGAACGGCTGGGGCGGGCCGGGAGCTTCTGGAACTCCCCCCGCCAATCCACCGGAATCGAGACACAGCAAATGATCCATGCGGTGGTCAGCGCCTCGGCGCGGCTTTCCGCCCGCCAGCACGGAGCACTGATCATCCTGCAAAGACTCGACAATCTGGACGAGTACAGCAACAGCGGCGTCAAAATGAATGCACAGGTGACCCCCGAGCTGCTGCTGCAGGTTTTCTATCCCAACACGCCTCTGCATGATGGCGCGGTCATTATCGCCGACGAGCTGCTGGTGGCGGCTGCCTGCGTCATGCCGCTCTCGTCCAGCGGCATCCTCAACCGCTCGCCCGAACGACAGATGGGCCTGCGTCACCGCGCCGCCCTGGGCATCTCGGAGGTCAGTGATGCCGTGGCGGTGGTGGTCTCGGAAGAGACCGGCTCGATCTCGATCTCGCATTCCGGGCGCATGATCCGCCGGCTGGACCCGGACCGTCTGGAAAACATCCTGGTCGCCTTTTTCCGTCCAAGCACAGGCGCGCCGCGCGGCAATATGCTGGCCCGCCTGTTCCCCTACCTCTTCCCGCGCAAGGAAGAATAAGCCATGCGTTCCTTCAACACCAACCTGCGGACATTCCTCTGGGCGCTGGCGCTGGCGCTGGCGGTCTGGGTGGCGGCTGTGACCTCCGCTGACCCGGATGTCGTCCGCGCCCTGCCCTCCCCGGTGCCGCTGGAGGTGGTGGGGCAGAACCCGGATATGGTGCTCAACGCGGATTTTCCCCGTCAGGTCAATATCACCCTGCGCGCCCCCAACACAGTCTGGGAGCGCATCGCCGCCAACCCCTCCAGCGTGCGCGCCATCCTGGACCTCTCCGGCCTGAGCGAGGGCGAGCACCAGGTGAACATCCAGGTGCAGATCACCGAAAGGCCGGTGCGGATCGTGTCAAAGACGCCCTCCCAGGTGTCCCTGACCCTGGAGCCGCTGGCGACCAAGACGCTGCCGATCGCTCTGAACCAGGCGGGACAGCCGGCCATCGGCTACCAAGCCGGGGATGCGATCGTAGCGCCCGATACGGTGGTCGTGGCGGGGGCCAAATCCGTGGTGGACCGGGCGGTGAGGGCACGCGTTGCGATCAGCCTGGACGGTGCGCGGGAAGGCGTGGATGAATCCTTCCCTGTCCAGGTGCTGGACGACAATGGTGAGGCTGTGACGGGCCTGAGCGTCTCGCCGCAGAGCGTGCACGTCACCCTGCCGGTGGGCCAGCAGGGCGGCTATCGCGACCTGGCGGTCAAGGTGGTGGTGCGCGGCCAGGTCGCCAGCGGCTACCGGCTCTCCAATATCTCCGTCCTGCCGCCTGTCATCACCGTGTACTCCGCCGATCCGACCGTGGTGACCACGCTTCCGGGCGTCGTTGAGACCCTGCCCCTGGACCTCCAGAATGCCAGCGATGATATCACCACCCGGCTGGAACTCAGCCTTCCGGTGGGGGTCTCGGTGGTGGGCGAACAGACTGTTCTGATCCAGGCCGGGATCACCCCCATCCAGAGCAGCCTGACCCTCTCCAACGAAA
>CAYMQX010000527.1:0-1836 GCA_964392495.1 uncultured Anaerolineaceae bacterium | reverse complement strand
GGCATCACCGTCCACCGCGCTGTGGATGCCGCCGAGGCGGCGACGGCCATCCTTCGGATCGCGGCAGAGTCGGGTCCCGCGCCGAGACTGTTCGCCAAATCCAAGTCCATGGTCTCGGAGGAGATCGGGCTGAACCATGTGCTCGAGGCGGCAGGCCATCGGGTAGTGGAGACCGACTTGGGGGAATACATCGTCCAACTGCGCGGCGAGAGACCGGCGCACATCATCACGCCGGCGGTACACCTGCGGCGCGCGGACGTGGGACAACTCTTCCAAGAGAAGCTCGGCATCCCTTATACGGAAGACATACCCACTCTGACGAAGGCGGCGCGGCATACTCTTCGCGAGGTCTTCCTTAAAGCAGATATCGGCCTGAGCGGGGTGAACTTTGGGGTGGCTTCCACAGGCGGGCTGTGCCTGGTGACCAACGAGGGCAACGGCCGCATGGTGACCACGCTGCCGCGCGTCCACATCGCGCTGATGGGGATGGAGCGGCTGGTGCGCAACTTCGACGAGCTGGCGCGGATGCTTTGCCTGCTGCCGCGCTCCGCCACCGGGCAGAAGCTGACGGTGTATACCCAGATCATCCATGCTCCTCTTGAAGGACAACAACGCCACTTGATCCTGCTGGATAACGGGCGCGGGAAGCTGCGCGATTCCAACCTGAGGGAGGCGCTTTACTGCATCCGCTGCGGGGCGTGTCTGAACGCCTGCCCGGTCTTTCGGGAGATCGGCGGGCACGCCTACGGGAGCATCTACCCCGGCCCCATCGGATCGGTGATCTCGGGAGGACTGATCGGTCTGGAGTTCGCACCGCTGGCCCAGGCCTCTTCGCTGTGCGGCGCGTGCCGGGAGGCCTGCCCGGTGGACATCGACCTGCCCAAGCTGCTGACGCGCGTGCGCGCGGGCGGGCAAATGAACCCGGCTTCCGAAGGTCAAGGCTTGTCTCCGCGGCTGAGGATGGGGCTGGGGATGTACGGCCGCATCGCCTCCAACCCAAGGCTGTTCGCCGCGTCGCAAAAGCTGGCCGCGCTGGGAACACGGCTGCTCTCACCCTTCTCCGGGATGGTGCGGCTGCCCGCCTTCACAGGCTGGGGACACAGCAAGGATCTGCCTCGATTCGCGGGGAAGTCCTTCCGGGACCTGTTCGAATCCATCCCGGCCCAGCCCGCACAGGAAGCGGCTCATCCTTCCAGCGGTGCAACCGTTCCCCCAATTGCAGCCAGCACCTTATCCATCAGCCTGACGGACCAATTCTGCCGCGAACTGGAATCCCTCGGCGGCCGCGCGGTGGAGACGCTGGATCCGCAGAAAGCCATCCTGGAATTTCTTCAAGGCCGGGGGGTGGACCGCATCCACCTGGAACCGGGCCTTCTGGATGAAGATCTGCTGCGCAAGGCCGGGATACGCGTGACGCATACGCCAGATCCGTCCGTAAAAGTCGGTGTGACGCGCGCCCTCTGTGCGGCGGCAGATACGGCCTCGATCCTCGTCACCGACGGAGAAGGAAGCCCCTTGCAGGCTTCGCTTCTTCCGGAGATACACCTGTCGGTGCTCAGGCGCAGGGACCTGCTCCCCTCCCTGGCGCAGGCCCTGGCGCGGGTCAAAGATACACGGGCAGCCGTTTTCATCACGGGAGCCTCCCGGACGGCAGATATCGAAATGACGCTGACCATCGGCGTGCACGGGCCGGGCGAACTGCATGTCTTCCTGTCGGATTAACCCTGCAAGCGCATTTTCAATTGACGATTTGAGGGCGCTCTGATAGAATACAGCCCGCTTGCCATGCCCCCATCGTCTAGTGGCCCAGGACGAAGCCCTCTCAAGGCTTAAACT
>CAYMQX010000526.1:0-1836 GCA_964392495.1 uncultured Anaerolineaceae bacterium | reverse complement strand
CAGGGGCAGCCGCTGGCTCATGAAGTCCTCCAATCGCGAAGGGGGGAGATCGCGTGAATCGGCATAGGGGACCGGGTGAGAGACCTCCAGGATACCGGCGTCCATCCTGTCCAGGTCGAAGATATAGTACAGGGGGTTCATGGCGCCTGTCATGAGGATGCCGCCGGGGCGCAGCACCCGGGCGGCCTCGCGCCAGACAGGGCGCACATCGGGCATAAAAACAGTGGAGCAGGGATTGAAAACAAGGTCGAAGGAGGCTGAATCGAAAACGGAGAGGTCGGCAGCATCCCCTTCCACCAGGCGGATTGACAGCCCCTCGCGTTCCGCAACCAGCCGATCCTGGGCCATCTGGGCAGGGGAATTATCGAAGACGGTGATCCGTGCGCCAGCAGCGGCAAGGATGGGTCCCTGCTGGCCGCCTCCACTTGCAAGGCAGAGAACATCCGCAGGGAAGGCAGGGAACCAATCCCGAGGGACGGCTTTGTTCTCGGTCAGCAGCACAGCCCAGTCACCCTGGCGGGCGCGCGCAACAGCCTCAGGGATGACGGGCAGGGTCCAGGGGTTGTCGCCGCTCAAGACCTCGCGATCCCAGGCATCACGGTTGTGGGCGCGGATGTCCATGCGCTGATTTTAATGTAGATTTGATGGAGGAGCGGAAGGGATGGGACAACCAGTGGGGAAACAAACAATCATGTTTATTGGAATGATCCTGCCCACCGCTGCCGGACTTCTGGGACAGCCCGACAGCGGCGGACCCGGGATGACTTTAATCGGCGCTGGAGAAGGCGGGTCTGGAAAGCGGATCTGTAACGGGATGGGAGCGATGGAGCAGGACAAAGCCGAGAGATGCCAAGATGCCCAGTATGCCGCAGGCGATCCAGAGAAAATCAGGGTTGGGACCTTCCAGGATGCGGCCCGCCAGGTAAGGGCCAATGGCAAAGGCCAGGCCCCAGGAAATACCTCCGACGGCCATATAGCGGCCGCGCATGGCGTCGGGGGCGAAACCGGCCACCAGCGCCTGCCCAAACGGAGAAACGATCATTTCTCCAACGGTGATCACCACCATGGCTGCGACAAAGGCTGGATAGCCGGAGACGAACCCGTACATCGCAAAACCGGCGGCATAGAAGAGGCTTCCAAGCGCCATCATGAAGAGGGGCTTAAAGCGCTGGAGCCTGCGAGTGATCCAGAATTGGAGGAGTACCACCATGATGGCGTTGATGCTGAGCAGCGTCCCGTAGCCGAACTCCGGCAGGTTGTGACGATCTCGGAGGAAGACGCCCAGGGTGGAATTCATGTTCATATAGACCAGGGTCATCATGAAGGTCACGAACACGAAGGCGATAAAGGACCTGTCCCTGAAGACACGGCCATAACCGGCAAAGGTCTGGGAGAGGCTCTCGGGAGAGGATTTTTGCAGGTGCTGGGGGCGCGTTTCGGGGAGGGCAAAAAATGCGATGGCGGCGGCAATGAGGCTGATGACACAGTCCACGACGAAGATCAGAAGGTAGGAGCGGGTGACCAACAGACCGGCGGTGGCAGGAGCGATGATGACTGCGGCGTTAAAGACGACGCGGGTGATGCCGTATCCCTCGGCGCGCTTCTGCTCGGGGAGCAGGTCTGCGATGACGGCCTCATGGGCAGGGCCGCCGATGTTGGCCAGTGTGCCGACGATCACCGCGACCACTATAAAAGTTCCAAGGGTGGGAGCAAGGCCCATGCCGAGGGCGCTGAGCGAGGAGAGGATCAGGCTGATGATGATGACGGTCCTGCGTCCCATGCGGTCGGTCATGGCTCCGCCAAGCACGCGCAACACGGTTTTCCCAAGATGGTCGG
>CAYMQX010000525.1:0-1838 GCA_964392495.1 uncultured Anaerolineaceae bacterium | reverse complement strand
ATCCAGCATCCTCAAGCGGGCACTGGAGCGCGGCCTGATCGAGGTCAACCTGCATAATATCCGCGACCACACGCACGACCGGCACCACACCACGGACGACACGCCCTATGGAGGCGGCGGTGGAATGGTGATGAAGGCTCCGCCGGTTTTCGAGGCCGTGGAGAGCGCCCTCGGCCCCGCTCCTGCCTGCCCGGTCATCCTGCTTACACCCCAGGGGCGGCTTTTCAACCAGCGCATGGCTGCGGAGCTGTCTTCGCTGCCGGAACTTGCCCTGATCTGCGGGCGCTACGAAGGTTTTGATGAACGCATCCGCGAGCACCTTATCACCGACGAAATCTCCATCGGGGATTACGTCCTGACCGGCGGGGAACTGCCCGCCCTGCTGCTCGTGGATGCCATCGCGCGCCTGCTCCCGGATGTGTTGGGGGACCCTGAAGGCGCTGTGAATGACTCGCACGCCTCCGGCCTGCTGGAATATCCGCACTACACACGCCCCCCGGTATTCCGGGGTTGGGAAGTACCCGAGGTACTGGTCTCAGGAGACCATGCCCGCATCGAGAAGTGGCGGAGGGAGCAATCGCTGGCCCGGACCCTCCGCAAGCGGCCCGACCTGCTCGACTCGGCTCCGCTGACCCCGGCCGACCGCATCCTCCTGGAAAAGCTGCACCGCTCCAACCAGGAGGGGGGTCCACAGGAATAAACGCGTACCGCACCCGGCGGAGTCAGATCACATCCATCAAGGGAGAACGCACAGATGAAATTCAATTACGGAAAGATCTTCCTGCTTGGTTTTGGCTTCTTTGGGGTCAGCGTCATCTGGACGATCTACAACGCCTTTGTACCGCTCTTCCTGGCCAACAAATTCGGCCTGGCGCCGGTGTTCATCGGATTCTTCATGACGCTGGACAATATCGCCGCCATCTTCATCCAACCCCCGGTCGGGGCCTGGTCCGACCGCCTGCGGACGCCCATCGGCCGCCGCATGCCTTTCATCCTCATCGGTGCGCCTGTGGGCGCCCTGGCGTTCGGGCTCATCCCTCTGGCCGCAGCGCTTCCGCTCTTCGTGGCCTGCACCAGCACGCTGCTGCTCAGCATGGCCTTCTGGCGCACGCCGGTAGTGGCGCTCATGCCGGATATCACCCCCTCGCCCTTCCGGTCACAGGCCAACGGGATCATCAACTTGATGGGCGGGGTGGGCACTATCATCGCCTCCCTGGTGGGCAGCAGCCTGTATGAGATCAGCCCGTCCTTCCCCTTCTGGATGGGTTCAGGGCTGGTCATTCTGGCAGCCCTGCTGGTCTTCCTGTTCATCAAAGAGCCGCGCCAGTACGAAGAAACCGAAAAACAGCCGGATATGTTCGCCAGCCTGCGCGAACTGCTGGAGGACTCCGACAAGAGCGGCATCCGCATCCTGCTCGCCATCTTCTTCTGGTTCCTGGCCTATACAGGCATCGAGGCCTTCCTCACCCTGTATGCCACCCGCTATGTGGGGCTTACAGACGCGGACGCTGGACGGCTCACCGGGCATCTGGGATTGCTCTTCGTGCTCTTTGCCCTGCCGGCAGGTTTCATCGGCAGCCGTCTGGGACGCCGGGTGACCATCTCCATCGGGATTATCCTGATGGGTGCATTGATCTCGGCGCTGTTCTTCCTCTCCCCCACTGCGCTCGCCGCGCTGCTGGCAAAGCTGCCCCTGCTGGGCAGCGTGCATTTCATCAGCATCCTGTTGATGGGTGCGGGCATCGCCTGGGCGCTCATCAACATCAATTCGCTGCCGATGGTGGTGGACCTCACCACCGCGGCGCGGCTCGGCACATTCACCGGTCTGTACTATCTTT
>CAYMQX010000524.1:0-1841 GCA_964392495.1 uncultured Anaerolineaceae bacterium | reverse complement strand
TGGTGCAGATATTGGAGGTGGCGCGCTCGCGCTTGATGTGCTGCTCGCGGGCGGTGAGCGTCAGGACGTAGGCGCGCTGGCCGCGGTTATCCACCGTCTCACCGACCAGGCGCCCGGCCATCTTGTGGACGAAGGGTTTGCGCGTGGCAAAGAAGCCCAGGCTGGGGCCGCCGTACCACATGGGGATGCCGAGCGGCTGCCCCTCGCCCACCACGATATCGGCGCCCATCGCGCCGGGCGTCTTGAACAGCGCCAGGGCGGTGGGGTTGGCGACGATGCACAGCAGCGCGCCTTTGGCGTGGACGGCCTCCGCCAGCCGGGTGTGGTCGTGGATGCGCCCGAAGAAATCGGGATACTGAACGATGACCAGCAGGGTGTTGTCATCCACCAGCGCGGCCAGGTCGGCGGGGTTCGAGTCGAGGTCGGCGTTGGGGTCGTCACCCGCAGTCTCCAGCTCCATGCCCTGGGTGTAGGTGCGCAGGACGGCGCGGTACTGCGGGTGGACGGTGGGCGAGATGACCACCTTTTTGCGCTTGCCGCGGAACTGCGCCCAGGCCAGGTTGACGGCCTCGGCGGTGGCGGTGGCCCCGTCATAGTGGGAGGCGTTGGTCACCTCCATGCCGGTCAGGGCTGCGATCAGCGACTGGTATTCGAAGATGCCCTGCAGCGTGCCCTGTGAGATCTCGGGCTGGTAGGGGGTGTAGGCGGTGTAGAACTCGCCGCGCCGCAGGATGTGGTCCACCACGGAGGGGATGTAGTGGTTGTACATGCCCGCGCCGAGGAAGGAGATCAGGTCGCCGCGCAGGTTCTCATTGGCGCTGGCGATCTGTTCCAGCTCGGCGGCGGCCTCCATCTCGGTGAGGGCGGGGGGCAGGTCCAGGGTGGGGAAGCGGTGGCGCGCGGGGATGGACTGGAACAGCTCGTCCAGCGTTTTCATGCCGATGGTTGCCAGCATCGCGTCCCGTTCCCTGGGGGAGATCGGGATATAGGTCATGGTGACTCCAAAACTCCGGGTTAGTGCTCGCGCCCGGCGCAGTACTGCTCGTAGGCGGCGGCGTCCATCGCGCCCGGGGCCTGGCCGTTCTCCACCTTGACCATCCAGCCCTCCCCGAAGGGATCGCTGTTGAGGGTGTCGGGCTTGTCGGAGAGAGCCTTGTTGACCTGGGTGACCTTGCCGCCCGCGGCGGCGTAGATCTCGGCGGAGGCCTTCACGGATTCGACGGAAGCGATGGCCTTTCCGGCTTCGATCTCATCGCCGGGCTCCACCAGCAGCTCCACGAAGACGATGTCGGAGAGCTGCCCCTGGGCGTAATCGGACAGCCCCATGGCGCCGCTGGAGGGGTCGAACCACTCATCGGATTTTGTGTATTTCAAGGTGGCCGGGATGTTCATGATCGGTATCTCCTCTGGAGGAAACGGGATGGTTCGGCAGCGCACTTAAGCGCAGAGACGCACGGGTTCAGCCGCGCGTCTCTGTTATGGGACCTGAGAGATTCGTCCACGGGGTTCATGGACTTGCACCGTCGGTGTCCTGGGAGGACTTTCCAGAGTGGGTCAGTGCAGGGTCCTTTTGCCTGAGAGATTCGTCTGGATTTGCCGTGACCAGGCTTGCACCTTCGGCGTCCCGCCCGCAGCGGGAACTCTTCCCTGCATCTGTTCGATTGTCGACTCCATTTTATGAGGCAGGGGGGGAGGAGTCAAGAGGATAAATTTCCTCTATTTTCTACGCCACCTTGCGGGGGCGGCGCGGGGCGGGAGGGGTCTCGCCGGGTTCCTCCGGTGAGGCTTCGGCCTCCGGCTCCGCGGGGGTCCCGGCAGGAGCCTCGGCGGGAATCTCCGCG
>CAYMQX010000523.1:0-1865 GCA_964392495.1 uncultured Anaerolineaceae bacterium | reverse complement strand
AACACCCCCTACACCCTGCTCCTGCCCTCCTTCATTGATGAGCCGGTCATCCCCGCCCGCGATATTGCCCCCCTGGGCGGGCAGTTCGTCATCAAGCCTTCCAACGGCGGCGGCGGAGAGGGCGTCATCATGGGCGCGGCCTCCTGGCAGGATATCCTCAACGCCCGCCTCGAGTTCCCCTCCCAAAAATACCTTGCCCAGGCCACGATCCAGCCCGCCTCCCTGGATGGACGTCCCGCCTGGTTTCGCATCTTCTATGCCCACGGCCAATGCTTCCCCTGCTGGTGGGACCCGGGCACCCACATCTACGGGACCCTCACCTCCGAGGAAGAGGCCCTCTACGCACTTGCCCCCCTGCGGCTCGAGACGCTTAAGATCGCCAACATCTGCCGCCTGGACTGGTTTTCCACCGAGATCGCCCTGGCCGGGGACCGCTTCGTGGTGGTCGATTACGTCAACGACGGCATCGATACCCGCATCCAATCCCGCGCCCTCGATGGCGTCCCCGACCTCGTCATGCAGAGCATTGCAGAACAGCTCGTGCGGCTGATCGCGGAGAAGCAGTGGTGAACGTGCGCGCCCGCGACCTGGGCATCCCCCTGGAAGGTTCGCCCGGCCCGCTCAACGCCCTCACCGATGTGGAAGGCGTGGCCGTCGGCTTTGCCACCATCATCCAGGGCGATTCCGCACGCACCGGCGTGACCATCATCCACCCGCGCGGCCGCGAGCGGCATGAGCCGGTCTTCGCGGGAACCTTCGCCTTTAATGGCAACGGCGAGATGACCGGCGCCGCCTGGGTGGAGGAGGGCGGTATGCTGGAAGGACCCATCGGCCTGACCAACACCCACTCGGTGGGCATTGTGCGGGATGCCATCATCGCCTGGCAGGCCGGGCACGGCAGCTTCTACCAGCAGTGGTCCTGCCCGGTGGTGGCCGAGACCGCCGACGGATGGCTGAACGACATGAACGCCTTCCATGTGCGCCCGGAACATGTGCACCTGGCCCTCGATTCCGCCGCGGGCGGCCCTCTCCCGGAGGGCAGCGTGGGCGGCGGCACCGGCATGATCTGTTACGAGTTCAAGGGCGGCACCGGCACCGCCTCGCGCCGCCTGCCCCCCGAACTGGGAAGCTGGACGGTTGCGGCGCTGGTCCAGGCCAACTTTGGCCGCCGCCCACAGCTCACCATCGCCGGCGTGCCTGTGGGTCTGCACCTGAAGGAGGGCGCCCTCTTCACCGGCGCCGGGAACCCCCCTGCCGAACAGGGCTCGCTGATCGTCGTGCTCGCCACCGACGCACCCCTGCTGCCTCACCAGCTCAAACGCCTCGCCCGCCGCGCCACCCTCGGCATGGCGCGCACCGGCAGCCTGGGCGGCAACGGCAGCGGCGATATCTTCCTCGCCTTTTCCACTGCCAACCCCGGCGCTTCTCATAATGCACACGGCGATTCCGTCACCCTTCAGGCGCTGCTGAATGAAAAGCTCGATCCCCTCTTTGGGGCCGCGGTCTACGCCACCGAGGAGGCCATCCTCAACGCCCTGGTCGCCGCCGAGACCATGACCGGCCGGGAGGGGCTTGTTGTGCAGTCGCTCCCGCACGCAGCCCTCCAGGAAGTGCTCCGGTCGTATAATCGGCTTGTCCTCCCGACCTGACCCTCCAGGCAGACCCTTCGCAGGTTCCCCCCGCTTCCATTGCAACCGCCCCGCCCTCCGGGCGTAAATGAAATACAGGGTGCCGCTTCATTCGATTAACTTTATAGTTGGGTTTCGACCTGCAAATCAATACAAACAGCCAGGTTATTAATGAGACCCGCGCTAAGTCCAACTCAGGGAGTCTGCATGCCCACCATCCTCGAAGTCCGCGAACTG
>CAYMQX010000522.1:0-1885 GCA_964392495.1 uncultured Anaerolineaceae bacterium | reverse complement strand
GCGGAGACGCTTTTCATCGTTGCCAGCAAATCGGGCACCACAGCCGAACCGCTGGCCTTTGCCGACTATTTCCATGAAAAGGTGAAACGAATAAAAGGCAGGAAGGCAGGCGAAAATTTCTGCGCGATTACGGACCCCGGCACACCGCTGGTGAAGATGGCAAAGGAGAGGGCTTATCGAAAAACCTTTTTGAACTTTGCCGATATCGGCGGGCGCTATTCTGCTCTTTCCTATTTTGGTCTCGTTCCGGCTGCTTTGATGGGCCTGGATGTGGACGAACTTCTTGAACGCGCGCTGCGCATGGTGCACGCCTGCGCCTCGTGCGTTTCTGTCCAGGAAAACCCCGGCCTGATGCTGGGGGCCGCGCTGGGCGGGTTGGCCAGGGACCATCACCGTAACAAGGTGACCTTCCTTATGCCAGAGCCGATCTCATCCCTGGGGCTATGGCTGGAGCAGCTTCTGGCGGAGAGCACTGGAAAGGATGGCACCGGTTTGCTACCGGTCGCGGGTGAGCCGCTGGGCGAGCCCACGGTTTATGGGGAGGATCGGATCTTCATCCACTACCGCTTGAAAGGGGCAAGAGATGAGGAGTTGGAACGCGCCGTAGAGTCGCTGCGTGCGGCAGGCCAACCGGTGATCAGCATCCAGATGCAGGATATCCTGGACCTGGGACAGGAATTCTTCCGCTGGGAAATTGCCACCGCCACCGCGGGCGCGATCCTCGGCATCAATGCCTTCGACCAGCCCAACGTCCAGGAAAGCAAGGATAATACGAACCGGCTGCTGGAAATAGTCCGTGAAAAAGGGAATTTGACCGAAGAAGAGCCCTCCCTGGCCCAGGATCCGCTGAAACTTTACTTCGATGAAAATGCTGCAACCGCAGCGGAGATGTTGAGGCAGTTTCTTACCCGGGCGCGCCCCGGGGATTACCTGGCCCTGATGGCTTATATCACGGAGAATCCCGCTGATAATGAGGCATTGGCAGAGATTCGCCGGATGCTGCAGGACCATTTGCATATTCCAACCACGTTGGGATACGGTCCCCGTTTTCTGCATTCCACCGGGCAGTTCCATAAGGGAGGTCCGAACACAGGCTTGTTCCTGCAATTGACCGCGGCGGATGCTGAAGATGTCCCGATCCCCGACGCTCCCTATACCTTTGGCGTCTTCAAGCAGGCCCAGGCCCAGGGCGACCTGGAAGCGTTACGGGAACATGGACGGCGCGTAGGCCGCATCCACCTCGGCCCCGACACCTCGAAAGGGCTGGTAGCCCTCGGTGAAGCGTTGATATCTGCCCTGGAATCCGAGAAGGCGCGCTAATGGCCGCTTTTTCCAAGACTGCGGCTTTATTCCTGGATATCGGCGGGGTCCTGCTGACCAATGGCTGGGATCACATCATCCGCGCCCGCGCGGCCAGCAAATTCAGCCTGGACTACGAGGAGATGAACGAACGCCATCACCTGACCTTCGATACCTATGAAGAGGGCAAGCTCAGCCTGGATGAATATTTAAACCGGGTTGTGTTCTATGAACAGCGCCCTTTCTCAAAAGAGGAGTTCAGGAATTTCATGTTCGCCCAATCACAGCCTTTTCCGGAAATGATCGAATTGATGAGCGGGCTCAAGAGGCGGCACGGGCTGCGGATCGCGGCCGTCAGTAATGAAGGCCGCGAGCTCACTACACATCGTGTACAAAACTTTAACCTGGGTGCGTTCATAGATTTCTTTGTCTCCTCCTGTTTTGTCCATTTTCGCAAACCGGATGAAGACATGTTCCGCCTGGCTTTGGATATTGCACAAGTGAAACCGGAAGAGGTGATCTACATTGATGACCGGGCCATGTTTGTCGAGGTGGCCCGCGGGCTTGGCATTCGGGGCCTCCTTCA
>CAYMQX010000521.1:0-1893 GCA_964392495.1 uncultured Anaerolineaceae bacterium | reverse complement strand
CCATCCATGCTGGGGATGGCAACAATATCCAGCATGAACTGAATGATCGCATCCCGGTTTTGGTCAACCTTGGTCTTAATTGCCTGAACGTCCACTGAATACCTCTTGGACAATGGAATATGTTCCGCCCGGAAGGACGGACTCTTAAACTATGCGGCTGGTACGATCCGCCGCACGATATGGAAATTAAAATATCCTGGAATGAAATAGCTGAACGAGAAACTGATCACCTTCCCGGTGGTATCGAACACCTGCGAGTTGAAGTGCAGCAGTACATCCCCGCGTTGGATCTCCAATGCCCTGGCGACCTCCGGCGGCGCGCCGATCGCGCTGATATTGGCCCGCGAAGTTGACACCCCCTCGCCTCGCGCCAGCAGGAAGTCCAGCACCGAACCGTGGAAGGAGGTGGGCAGTTCATCCTCCTTTACAGTCCCCTCTGGAAGTGAATCCACCAGAAAGGCCACCGGGCGGCCGTCCGCCAGCACCACCCTGCGGATGCGGGTCAGCGGCGAGCCCAGGGGTACATCCAGGCCCTCGGCGTGGACCTGGTCGGCCCGGACATGTTCCACGTCCAGGTCGCTGATGGTCACCTTCAATCCCAGCCGGGCGGCCATGCTCTCAACGCTCTCCAGGACTTCCAGACCACTTTCCAGCACAGACCTCTGCCCCACCACAAAGGTCCCTGCCCCCTGCCTCCGCCGGATGAGACCCTGCGCCTCGAAGGTCCGCATGGCCTCCCGCAGGGTCGCCCGCGAAACGCCCAGTTGGCGTGCCAGGGCTGGTTCGGAGGGCAGCCGCTGTCCTCCGGAGGCACTGGAGATCAGGGCGGCCAATTCTGCCTGCAAGCGCTGGAACGGGAAGTTGGCCATTATTTCTCCAACACCGGGACAAAATCGAAACGGGTGGTATCCACCAGGCCCTTATCGGAGATACGCAGCTCGGGGATGACCACCAGCGCCAGCAGGCTGAGCTGCATGTTCGGGTTATGCAGCCGGCAGCCGCATTTGCGGAAACCCTCCAGCACCGCGGCGGCCTTCTTCGCCACCACATCCACCCGCTCCGTGGACATCAACCCGGCGATGTTGAGCTCCACCAGGCCGATCACCCTGCCGCTGCGCACCACCACCTGCCCGCCCCCGGCCTTTGCCAGCGTGTTGGCGGCCAGCGCCATATTCTCATCATCCGTGCCCACCACCAGCATATGATGGCTGTCATGGGCCACCGTGGAGGCGACCGCGCACTCCCCGGTAAAGCCGAACCCATTCACCAGCCCCAGCATGATCTGACCGCTGGCGCGGTGCCGCTCAACGAGGGCAACCTTGGCCAGGTCTTTCTTCGTATCCGCCTGCACCTGCCCGTCTCTGATCTCCACCGGCATTTTAAGATGCCGGGTGGGCGCCTGGTCTTCGATCACACCGATCACGTGGGCGGTCGGCGAGGCGCCCAGTCCCGGATCGGCAGACAGGATAAAGTCCCGGGCCTTCAGGGGCCGTTTCAGCTTGACCGATTTGGTGACCCATGCCGGGAAATTGAAAGTTGGGAGCTCGATCTTCCACTTGCCATTCTCGGCCACCACCTGACCTTTTGCAATCACCAGGCTGGCGTGGAAATCATGGAGGTCCGCGGCCAGCACGATATCCGCCCAACGCCCCGGGGCGATCATCCCGATCTCGCGCGTCAACCCGAAGTGCTCGGCTGTGTTGATCGTCATCATCTGGATGGCCGTCATGGGAGGCAGCCCCTCGGCAATGGCATGCCGCAGGAGGCGGTCCATGTGCCCCTCGTGGCTGAGCGTCTCGGCCTGGATATCGTCGGTGCAGAGGATGAAGCGCCGCGAATCCAGCTTCTGCTCCGTGATCGCGCCGACCTGGGCGGCCACGTCCAGCCAGCCCG
>CAYMQX010000520.1:1044-1907 GCA_964392495.1 uncultured Anaerolineaceae bacterium | reverse complement strand
TCGCTGTCGTCATGTTCGTGGTCTCGCGGCAGGTGGGAAGCCTGAACTTTGAGGTGGACCAGGCCACTGTGGGATTGCGGTTTCTATTCGTGGTATTGGGCATCCTGATCGCCCTGGTGGTGTACTTCTTCAGCCGCGAAAACAAGGCCTGGGAAGTGGGCACGCGCGAGGTCGTCTGGATGGCCATTGGAGCGGCCCTGTTCGCCGTCTTTTCCTGGCTGTTCAACGGAACCGTGTTCGTGGTGCCTTCATTAAGCCAGGTGGCGCTGCGCCCGGCCATTGCCCTCCCCATGTTCTTCGGCTATGCCTTTGGGCCGGTGGTGGGGTTCTTCACCGGCGCGGTGGGCAATATGTTCGGTGACGCCCTGACCGGTTTCGGCCTTTCACCGCAGTGGAGCATCGGCAACGGCTTGATCGGTTTCATCTCCGGCCTGTGGATGCTGTTCCGCGACCGCAAGCAGAGTATGAATACGGTGCTCTGGGTGGGCGGCATCCTGGCGGTACTGGCTGCGGTCCTGTTCTTCCTGAATCGCGACCAGCCAAACATGCTGTTTTTCGATGTCGCCAACAATATCTTTGGTGACGCGCAGATCTCGCTCTTCGCGGGTATTTCCATCCTGGTGGGATTACTGCTGGTGGTGGCCGTAAGGGTCTTTTTTGGCAGCAATGAAGAGGTGGCAACCGCGGTTACCTGGGGTATGTTGGGGAATATCCTTGGGCTGCTTTTCGCGGCCATATCTGATATCTGGATCAACGGATTCAGCCCCGTGGCTGCTGTGGTGGGTGAATTCCTGCCTGCAGCCGGCCCGAACCTGATCTTTGCAGCCATCCTCGTCCCGCTGTTGGTGCTGGCTTACGCAGCC
>CAYMQX010000520.1:0-1034 GCA_964392495.1 uncultured Anaerolineaceae bacterium | reverse complement strand
GTCCGGAAGATAACCAAACAATACCGCTGCGGGAAGCCATCTATGCTTCCCGCAGCGGCCTGAGAGCCCCGATGCTGGTCGCCTGGCGATATCGCAAACGCCCCGGTTCCTTCATCCAGTCGTTCGATCCGCGCGCCTGGTTGATCTTTTACATCTGTTTTCTCTTCTCGACGCTGGCCTTCTGGGATGTCCGCTATCTTCTTCCGTTTTTTGCCATTGCAGCGTTTGTACTCCTCACCTCAGGCGTAAAATGGGTCGAGATCCGGCGTGCCTTCCTGTTTATAGTGGGGTTTGTCATCTTCTTTGCCTTCTTTACATTCCTGACGGGGCGCGGCGGACAGGAAGTCTATGGTCCGGAACATATGCTCCGCCAGCTTAAAGCCCCCTTTGATATCTTCGGCTGGACTCCCACTCTGAGCATCACCATGGAGCGGGTTCTCTTCGGCATCAGTCAATTTGTGAGGGTGTCCAGCATTGCTTTCATGACGATCCTGATCCCCTACTCGCTGGATCCCTCCATGTACGGCGTCACCTTCAAGGGATTGGGCATGCCGGATAAATTTGCTTATGCCATGGACCTCACCATGCGCTTCATCCCGACCTTCAGCCGTGATTTTCAATTAACCATGGATGCCCAGCGCGCTCGCGGTTACGAGCTGGACAAGATCAGCGGGGGGATCATCTCACAGGTGAGGAAGCTGGGACCGATCTTTGTGCCGGTCACCATCCATGCCATCATCAGCAGCGAGGACATCATCGATGCGATGGACCTGCGCGCTTTCGGCGTGGGTCCGCGGACCTGGCTGGATGTGCTGGAGCGTACGACGCGTGACCGCATCCTGATCGGTGTGGGTGTGACGATGCTCCTGATCTCAATTTTTCTGAGCATGTTCGGAATGGGGAAGTTTTGGGTTCCGGAGGCACTGCTGCGACTCGCCGGAGGATGAGCCGGATGAACAAAAGAAACGCCGCCCTTCAAGGTGAACTGAACCCCAAAAAGCGGACACGAAAAGAAAGTACCCCCTGTGAGAAAA
>CAYMQX010000519.1:0-1918 GCA_964392495.1 uncultured Anaerolineaceae bacterium | reverse complement strand
GAGGCGTGCAGACGGGCTACTCGGAGATCACCGGGCTGCAGGCCAGCCGTCTGGCGACCGCCTACTGGTTCCCCTGGTACAACAACTTCAACTTCGACACCCAGCTCAGGTTCGCGGCGCCATAGCGTTTTATTTCATCGACCAGGGCTCATCAAACGGGGCGGCGGGCAGGCACAGCCGCCCCGTTTGATTCGATAAGGCTTGTGCCCTTGTTCTGCGGTTCATTGTCTCCCACCGACGGGTGGAAATAAACGACAAATAGGCGGGTAGAATAGTGGTACGTACTGTCCCATTCTGAAATCCACTGAAAAATCCATCCATAAGTCTGGTTTCGAGTCTGCATGATCCGGTCATGAAAGAGATAGGACCCATGAACCAAATCCTTTCGATCCATCGCGGATTCCTCAGGCGAAGCGCATTTACACTGCTTGCGACTCTTCTGGTGATGCTGTTGGTGATTCCCCGTGCCGGAGCATCCGGTTTTTCGACTCCCCGGTTGCTGCCGCTTGAGCCGGGGTTGGTCTCCTTTCAGCCTGTTGCGAGCGGACTAAGCGCCCCCCTGTTCCTCACTCATGCAGGTGATGGGTCTGGACGTCTGTTTGTCATTGAGCGCGCAGGGACGATCCGAATCGTGGAGAATGGCATTCTGCAGACCGCCCCCTTCCTGGATATCCATACGCTGATCCGTTCCACGGGCAGCGAGCAGGGATTACTCGCGCTTGCATTTCACCCTTCTTACAGCGCCAATGGGTATTTCTATGTAGCCTATACTGCACCGCGCAGCGGGGACTCGATCGGGTCCGATCTCATTTTGGAACGATTTACGGTCACCTCCGGGAATGCGGACCTGGCCGATCCGGCGAGCGGCGTGGTCCTTCTTGCCATTCCGCATCCCGCCCGCTCAAACCATAACGGTGGGACTCTGGCGTTCGGCCCCGACGGTTACCTGTATTGGTCGACGGGTGATGGGGGAGGCGGCGGCGATCCGGATCAAAACGCCCAAAATCTGAACAGCCTGTTGGGGAAGCTGCTGAGGCTGGATGTGGATTCGGGCTCGCCCTATGCCATCCCCACCGGCAACCCTTTTTATGGAAATCCTGATCCGAATGTGAGAAAGGAAATCTGGGCCTATGGGCTGCGAAATCCATGGCGGATTTCATTTGACCGGCTCACGGGAGACCTGTATATCGGGGATGTCGGTCAAAACCTGCATGAAGAGATCGATTTTCAGGCGGCCGGCAGCGGCGGCGGTCAAAATTATGGTTGGCCGGTCATGGAAGGCAGCTATTGCTACAACTCCCCAAACTGGTGTGATACGAGCGGCAAGGTCCTGCCGGTTGCGGAATACGAACATTCGCTGGGATGTTCTGTGACGGGAGGCTACATTTACAGGGGGAGTGGGTACCCCGCGCTGAGCGGCCTGTATCTCTACGCAGACTTCTGTTCTGGTAATCTTTTCTCCCTGAGCGCGGGGGCCTCCTCGCTGGTCCTGGATACGCCTTATTCAGTCTCCTCTTTTGGGGAGGATGAGAATGGTGAGCTGTATCTGGTAAATTACGGCGGCCAGGTGTTCCAGATTCAATATATTGTTCCAGACGCCAGCGTGAGCGTGATCCTCGCGGGCGCAAACCAGGCTTCCTATACGATCCCTGCCGGTTCACAGATGATGGACCATTTTCCTGCCGCCAATCATGGCCCGATGCAGGTGAACAGTACCAACAACCGGCCCATCCTGGCTTCCGAGCGGATGATCTACCCGGTGAGCGGGGTGACAGGCAACCCCGCCACCAGCTATTCGGAACTGATGGGCTTCCCGGCCAATGAGCTGACCAGCGAGTATTACTTCCCCTGGTACAACAACGTCAACATGTGGTCGCAGCTGCGCTTCGCCAACGCGAGTGCGAGCCAGTCCACGACG
>CAYMQX010000518.1:0-1936 GCA_964392495.1 uncultured Anaerolineaceae bacterium | reverse complement strand
CGCCCCGACTGGAAGGAAAACACCGTCCAAAAGACGGGGCATTTTTTCTCATGAAGGAAATATCAGCCGCCGCGCGCTGTTCCAAAATACAGGCTGCTGTACAGGATCGAGGGACGGGGGAGTACGATCCTGGGGGTGTACGATGGGGCGATCTGCAGCGTCACAGACCTGGCAGACAGCGGGACGCCCGACCTCATGGTCTGGCTGGAGAAGAAGTTTGGGAAGGAGATCACAACCCGGACATGGAAGACGGTGAAACGGATCCTCAAGGCAATGGAGTGAGGCCGCCCGCCGGATGGCAGTGACACCTGTTTTCTATGTTAAAATAACCCTGGAGGGCTTACAGCCTTGAAGAAACCAGACGGAATCATCGAAGCAGTCCATGTCCAGAACGGCAAGATCATGGCCGTGCGCGCCTTTGATCGCAGGGGAGCCACGTTCGGCGACTGCGTACTGCTTGACCGGGAAAGCCTGCTGGAACGCCTGCACAAGGGCAGGAAGTTCGTCACCGGGACCCGCAGGGAACTCTGGGCCAGCACCTTCGAGACAGGAGCGCGTGTCCACGCGGTGGGGCAAAAAGGCAGCGAGTGGATATCAACCCGCACCGACGCCACCAAAGACGGACTTGAGGGCGTGCCTTTCATCTAATCGACCGCAGACAGGCAATCTGCCATGAAAATAATCGATAAAACCCCCTTCCAGAACGAGCAAGGCCAGATCGAGTTCATGGGCCGCGTGCAAGGGATGCTTAAATATGGCGGGAATTGGTACCCGGAGCTGGAGGCGCAAAAGGCCGTCATCGGGCAGTTGGGAATGGTGCTGGAGAAGGGCTTCGTCCTGCTGCGCAATTTCAACCTGCCGGGCAGCGAGATCATCGTGCCCATCCTGCTGATCGGGGTCAACGGGCTGACGGTCATCTACGTGACGCATTTGAAAGGCCGCTACGAAGCCCAGGGCGACGAGTGGAACCGTGTGGACCAGGGGCGCTCCCTGCCGGAACGCGCCAACCTGGTCAACCGCGTCATGCGGCTGGCGCGCGCCACGCAGGTGTACCTGGAGCGCCAGGGGATCAACATCCCGGGGACGGTCACACCGGTGCTGATGGCCGCCTATCCCGGACTGCAGATCGAGACCATGCGCCCGGTTGTGCGGGTGATCATGAGCGATGCCATCAAACAGTTCGCGGGCAGCCTGGTGCAGGGACGACCCGCCCTGAGGCCCGAACAGGTCTATGACCTGGCCGACCGTATAACGAACCCGGTGGACCTGAGAGATATGCCGCCCACGCCCATACCGGCGGCTGCGCCTACACCCACCCCGGCGCCCGCCCCCGCCGTGGACCAGACTGCAGGCTCGCGCGCCAGGGCGATCTTTGACGCCTCACAATCCACCCCGCCCTTCGACCCCTCCGACCTGAGCTTTGCGCTTGAAGATGCGGCCTCCAGCGAGTCCGGAGACCTGCGCGCCGGTCTGATGGAAACAAGTCGGTCACAGCCGCAAGGGGCCAGGCCTGCGCCCGTCAAAAAGGGACGCATCCTGGGGATGAAGCCGCTCCAATTTGGCTGCCTGGCCCTGATGACGCTGGTGGAATGCCTCGTGCTGGCCGGGGCCGGCGCGTACTACTTCTTCTTTCTGAGACCCTGAACCGACGCTTTGACCCATCCATTCCTGTCCATCGTGATCCCGGCCTATAATGAAGAGAACCGCCTGCCCTGCACCCTGGGGCGGGTCTTTGATTATCTCCACCGGCAGGACTATACATACGAAGTGATCGTGGTGGAGAACGGCAGCAGCGACCGCACCCTGGAGTTGACGCGGGAGGCCGCACAGGCACATCCATCCCTGCGCGCCATGCATATCGAGGGCCGCGGCAAAGGCCTGGCGGTGCGCGAGGGGATGCTGGCGGCGCAGGGCGATTACCGCTTCATCTGCGATG
>CAYMQX010000517.1:0-1940 GCA_964392495.1 uncultured Anaerolineaceae bacterium | reverse complement strand
TCTCTATGAGGATGTCAAGAACGATTCCCCCCTCGCCCGTTATCATCCCGCCTATATTGCCACCCGCGCCATCAAGACACCCCATCCTCCACATCCCGGAGATGCTCCATGAAAAACCTTAAAGCTCACCGCGCCATGGACGAAGACTACTGGAACGGCTTTGCACAGGAGTATGACGAATTTGTCATCGACGCCTTCACCTATGGCCGGTCTCATGAGGTGGGGAATCAGATCAAGAAATTCGCTTCTCCCGATCTGACCGCCGCCGATTTCGGCTGCGGCCCCGGCAAGCTCCTCCCCTTCCTCGCTTCAAAATTCGGCAGGGTCCACGGCTTCGATTTCTCTGAAAAGCTTCTCGAGATCGCCCGCGCCCGCTGCAGCGGCATCAAGAACGTCGAGATCGCCCAGGCCGACCTCACCCAGTCCGTCGAGTCCCTCCCCCTCGTGGATGTGATCGTCTCCCTGAATGCTGCCATCATGCCGAATACCCGTGCGCGGATGCGCTTCCTCCAGGGAATGGCTTCCCGGCTCAAGCCCGGCGGCATCCTCATCCTCAACCTGCCCTCGGTCGAATCTCTGCTCTTCACCGCCTTCCGCGAGACCGAGTGGTATCGCCACATGGGCCACACCCCCCGCAAAGCCGAATCCGAGACTGACATCAGTTCCCTCACCGGTCCGCGCCGCGCTGCCCAGGGTGTCTTCCGCCGCGGCACGGAACCCACCAAGCACTACCTGCGCGAGGAGCTCATCGTCCTCGTCCGCGATGAAATGCACCTTGAGCTTCTGGAGATCGATAAAATGGAATACGACTGGACTGTCGAGTTCGAGGTGGACGAGATCCCCGCCTGGCTTGCCGACCCCTACCCCTGGGACTGGATACTCACCGCACGCGCGCCCACGAACGCCCTGCCGGGCAAGAATCAGGGCTAAATCCACAAATATTCCTGCCCTCGCTATTCAGACTGCGATTTTCGCCACGCGGTGTACAATCGTGCCTGTCCGGGTGGACCTCGGTCAATGGAAGGAGCATCCTCGCGATGAGCCAGAAACGCATCCCCATGGAGCACGACAAGAAGATCGCCCTGGTCGCACATGATAATAAGAAGCGCGACCTCATCGAATGGGCCAAATACAACCGTGTCCTTCTCGCCCATCATGAGGTCTATGCCACCGGCACCACCGGCCGGATTCTGGAAGAAGTGCTCGGCTTCCCGATCAGCCGCCTCCACAGCGGTCCCCTCGGCGGCGACCAGCAGATCGGCGCCATGATCGTCGAGAACAAGGTCAACTTCCTCATTTTCTTTTGGGATCCGCTGGAACCGCAGCCCCATGATCCCGATGTCAAGGCCCTGCTGCGCATGGCCGTGGTCTGGAACATCCCCATCGCCTGCAACCGCGCCACCGCCGATTTCATGATCTCCTCCCCGCTCATGGACGGCGAGTACGACCGCCTCGTCCCCGACTACGACGCCTATACCACCCGCTCTGTAGACCTCGGCGAAAACACCGGCAGCTAGTATTTCCGGCGCCGACCTGCCTCCGGCTCCCGACCAGGTGCTGCCGATCCGAGCATGGATTTCCCATCCCTTCAACCCCTTATTGAGCAGGCCCTTGCTGAACGGGCAAGCCTTATCGACCCCCGCGGACGCGCCGCTTTTCGTCTGTTCAACGGCTTCACCGAGGGCTTTCCCGGTCTTTCCATTGACCTTTACGCCTCGACTCTGCTCCTGCACGATTATTCCGAGACTCCCGCCGCAAGCGATCCCCTGATCCGTCAAGTCGCCGGGTACATCCAGGGACATCCTATGTTTTTGGGAAACATCCAGGCGATCCTGGTTAAACATCGAAATGGTTACACGCATGACGAGAAGCGCGGCCGCCTTCTCTTTGGCGGCCCTCCCGATGATCGCATCCTCGAGAATGAGGTTTGGTATGCCCTC
>CAYMQX010000516.1:0-1942 GCA_964392495.1 uncultured Anaerolineaceae bacterium | reverse complement strand
ACGGCTACGACATGGCGCACGGACTGGAGCAGCAGAAGCTGGCGGTCCAGTCCGGCCACTGGTCAATGTATCGCTACGACCCGCGCCTGGCCGCCGAGGGTAAGAACCCGCTGCTGATCGAATCCCGGGAGCCGAGCATCCCGATCTCACAGTATGCCTATAACGAGACCCGCTACAAGATGCTGACCCAGATGGACGAGGCCCGCGCCGAACAACTGATGAAGGAAGCCCAGCACGACGCAAAATCCCGCTGGACGCTCTACCAGCAGATGGCCGCCATGCACTATAACGGCAGCGAAGAGAAAAAAGACAAACCCGGCTGAGACCAACGGGGACTGGAGTTAAGAAAATCCAGTCCCCTTCTTTGACCCCGGAACAGCACAAGGAGAATCCAAGGTGGACCTGACTACAAAATATCTCGGACTGGAGCTTAAGAACCCCATTGTAGCCTCGGCCTCTCCGCTCTCGAAGCGGGTGGAGCGCGCCAAACAATTGGAGCAGGCCGGCGCAGCCGCCATCGTGATGTATTCCCTGTTTGAAGAACAGATCATCCACGAGAGCCTGGAGCTGGACCACTTTCTGACCCACACCCAGGACGCCTTCGCCGAGGCCCTTTCCTACATCCCCGAGGCCGGCACCTATGCCCTGGAGCCCGATAAATACCTGGCGCATGTCGAGGCGCTGAAGAAAGCCGTCAGCATCCCGGTTATCGGGAGTCTGAACGGCGTCTCCAAGGGCGGCTGGACACGCTACGCGCGGCTCATCCAGGATGCGGGCGCGGACGCACTGGAATTAAACCTGTACTTCCTCTCCACCGATTCCGGGCTGAAGAGCGCGGATCTGGAAACCGCCCAGGCGGAGTTGGTAGCCCAGGTGCGTCAGCAGATCAGCATTCCGCTGGCGGTCAAGCTCAGCCCCTATATCACCGCCCTGCCGCATTTCGCCGGGCGGCTGGTGGAAGCCGGGGCGGACGGCCTGGTGCTCTTCAACCGCTTCTACCAGCCCGATTTCGACCTGGATGAGTTGGAGATCGTCCACAGCCTGGAACTGAGCAGCCCCGCCGAGATGCGCCTGCCCCTGCGCTGGATCTCCATCCTGCACGACCGCCTGGACGCCGACCTGGCCCTGACAAGCGGCGTCCACAATGCAGGCGGCGTACTGAAAGCCATGATGGCCGGCGCAAAGGTGACCATGCTGGCCTCGGCGCTGCTGCACAACGGCCCGCAGTTCATCACCGGTCTGCTTGATGACTTGCAGAACTGGATGCACGAGCACGATTACGAATCGATCCGGCAGATGCAGGGCAGCATGAGCCAGAGATCGGTGGCTGAGCCGGCCGCTTTCGAGCGCGCCAATTATATGAAGGTGCTCTCCTCCTACCAGGACCGGCCCTGAGCCCCGCAACCCCGAAACCAAAAAGGCCTCCCAAAACGGGGGGCCTTTTCATTTGGATGAATGCAGGAGTTGATCAGCTCGTCGTTTCCACGGGGGCCGGGGCGTTCTTGCGATGGCGGAAGGTGATACGCCCGCGCGTCAGATCATAGGGTGACATCTCCACCGAGACGCGGTCCCCCAGCAGGATGCGGATATAGTACTTGCGCATTTTGCCAGACAGGTAGGCCAGCACCTCATGCCCGTTCTCCAGCTTGACCCGGAACTGCGTGCCGGGCAGGGCCTCGACCACGGTGCCTTCCATCCTGATCTTGCCTTCTTTTTCCTTGTTGGTGTTATCGTCTTTCGCCATTCAATCTCCTGACACGGACCTTGTCCGCTCTTGCTCTTACTCGTTATCCTTAAACTGGCGGCGCTTGATGCGGCGGATCGCCTTCTTCTTCTCCATGCGGCGCTGCTCGCTCTTGGAGACGAACCAGCGCTTGCGGCGCACGGTACTGAGGACGCCGCTTTTGACCACCTTCTTCCGGAAACGCTTCAGCAGGGAGTC
>CAYMQX010000515.1:0-1947 GCA_964392495.1 uncultured Anaerolineaceae bacterium | reverse complement strand
GATCATCCCGGCGGCGATGTTCCCCATATTGAAAAGACATAACGAAGGCCTGGCGGCCGGGTATGTAATTTTCAGAGGGGGGCTTGAGACCTTTACCTACATTGGAATGACGGTCTGCTGGCTGCTGCTCATCGTCATCAGCAAGGAATACGTAAAGGCAGGAGCTCCGGATGGCCTCTATCTTCAGACCCTGGGGACATTGATCCAGGGCGGGCATGACTCGATCCAATCCATTCTGGAGATCGTTTTCCCCATGGGGGCCCTGATGTTCTACAGCGTACTGTATCAATCGAAGCTCATCCCGCGATGGATATCAGGCTGGGGCCTGGCGGCGGCCCTGCTGTGGCTTGCAGTGGGCGTGCTGGGAATGATTCATCTCATCGACCTCGGCGATATGTCCACAATCCAGGTCCTTTTGAGCCTTCCGATCTTCCTGCAAGAAATGGTGATGGCAGTCTGGCTGATCGCCAGGGGGTTCAATCCGGCCGCGATCGCTTCCGTGCCTTCCCGGCAGCTGGCATTTGGAGACTGAGATGAAAGCCATCGTCTACACCCAATACGGCCCGGCGGATGTTCTACACCTTGCCGAGGTGGAAAAACCCACTCCCAGGGAGAACGAAGTGTTGATCAAAATTCACGCTTCCACGGTCACCGCCGGAGACTGCAATGCACGCGGGTTCACCTTCGTCTCGCCCGGGTTTGGCTTCCTGGCACGCCTGATGTTTGGCCTGCGCAGGCCAAAACAACCCATCCTCGGCTTTGAACTGGCGGGTGAAATCGAGGCGGCCGGCAAAACGGTCACGCGGTTCCAAAAAGGCGACCGGGTTTTGGGCAGCTTTCGGGAAAAGTTTGGAGGTTACGCCGAGTATATTTGCATGCCTGAAACCGCCCTGCTGGTGAAAAAACCGGCCGGGCTCACTTTCGAGGAAGCCGCCTCCGTCCCGTTTGGAGGAATGACCGCCCTCTATTTTTTAAGAGATGCCGCCAAACTCCAGGCCGGGCAGAAAATCCTTATCGTCGGCGCTTCGGGCGGAACGGGCGTGTACGCGGTCCAGCTCGCCAAATACTATGAGGCGGAAGTGACCGGCGTCTGCAGTACCCCAAACCTGGGGCTGGTCAGGTCGCTGGGCGCCGACAAAGTGGTGGATTACACCCGACAAGACTTCACTCAAAACGGCGAGACCTATGATGTGATCTTGGACATGGTGCCGGGCGAGACGGCGTTCGCGCGGTATCAAGTCTCGCTCAAGCCCAAGGGCCTTTACCTGGCCGGCGCCGGCGGGCTGAAAGCATTTGCTCAAATGGCCTGGACTTCGCTGAGGGGCGGCAAGAAGGTGATCGCCGGGACTCCGCCGGACCGGCGGGAAGACCTGATTTTTCTGACAGAACTGCTCGAAACCGGAAAGATCAAACCCGTCATTGACCGGTGCTATCCGCTCGAACTGACCGCCGAGGCCCATCGCTATGCGGATACGGGACGCAAACGCGGCAGCGTGGTCATCAGCATCACAGCGGAAGGGTAATGCAACCATGGATACAAAAATCATCCTTTCCGGAACCTGGGTGGTCGTCACGCTCACTTATCTTTATGGGGATGTCCTGCGCATCTGCAGCGGCGACTCTGCAAAATCCATGGCCAACATGAATTTCAACCAATCCGTCTGGCTGGGGATCGCAGTCTTGATGCTGATGCCAATCCTGATGGTTTTCCTGACCCTGGTACTGCCCCAGCCTGTGAGCCGCTGGGCAAATATCGGCGTGGCCGTCTTCTTTTTCCTGTTCAACCTGATCGGCCTGCCCACCTATCCAGGGTTATATGACAAATTCCTGCTGGCGGTCAACATGGGGTTCAACGGGGTGACCCTCTGGTACGCCTGGAATTGGAGGTGTCGCATGCGCTCGAAGGAATTGTTCCCGAGGTTCCGGCAGGGCACTCGGAGCTTCACC
>CAYMQX010000514.1:0-1976 GCA_964392495.1 uncultured Anaerolineaceae bacterium | reverse complement strand
CAACGAAGGAAGCCCAGGGACGCGTGGGCGCGGAAGTGGCCGAGAAGCTGATCGCCTTTGCCAGGAACGGTAAATAGGACCCCATGTGGGGGCGGCCGCGTGCCGCCCCCGCTTTTTCCACTTAACTGCTTTTTGCCTGCCGGCCTCCCAACCCACCACACGCAGCGCGCCCCGAAGGCCCGATCATTCGGACGTGGCTTTGGGCAAAACCTTTGGGAGGCTCCCCATGAGACCCTGTGCCATGCGCAAGCCGGGGTCTTAAAAGAACAAAGCAGGCAGCAGGCTGTCAACCCAGGAGGCGCGCATGAAGAACATCATGGATATCGGCATCCAGGTGCCGGAAATCTATCTCCCCAGGCCGGGCACGGACCTGGAGAAATGGGCGGTGATCGCCTGCGACCAGTTCACCTCCGAGCCGGAGTATTGGGAGGAGGTGGAGAGGATCGTCGGCGGCGCACCCTCCACGTTGAACCTGACCTTTCCCGAGGTCTATCTGGAAAAGCCCGGCGGGGAGGATCGCATCCAGGGCATTCAGTCGAAAATGCGCGAATACCTGGCGGCGGGAGTGCTCCAGCCGCGCGAGGGGCTGATCTACGCGGAGCGGACGGCCGGCGGACGGATGCGCAGAGGCATTGTTCTGGCATTGGACCTGGAGGCCTACGATTACACCAAAGGTTCCTCCAGCCTGATCCGGGCGACGGAGGGGACCATCGTGGAACGTCTGCCCCCGCGCATGAAGATCCGCGAAGGCGCGGCGCTGGAATTGCCGCATATCCTGGTGCTGATCGATGACCCACAGGGGACGGTAATCGAGCCATTGGCCGCGGCGCGGGGTGGGCTGGAGAAACTCTATGACTTCGACCTGATGCTGGAGAGCGGCCACCTCACCGGCTACGGCGTGGATGCGGAGCATGAGGGCGGCGTGATCGAGGCGCTGCAGGCGCTGGCAGAGGCCGGTCCGTTCGCGGAGAAGTACGGCGTCGGCAGGGAAGAGCCGGTGCTGCTGTTCGCCATGGGTGACGGCAACCATTCGCTGGCAACTGCCAAGGCCGTCTGGGAGAAGCTTAAACCCGAGGTGGGAATGGATCACCCTGCCCGCTATGCGCTGGTGGAGATCGAGAACGTCCATGACGAAGGCCTGGAGTTCGAGCCCATTCACCGGGTGCTCTTCGGGCTGAAGAAAGACCTGCGGACGGCCCTGCAGGAATACTTCGGTGCGGATCTCGGCTTCCGCAAGGTGGCAGGTGAAGCAGAGATGGTCGCAGCGGTGGATGCGGCCAGTGGACAGAAACAGGCCATCGGTTTGGTGGAGGCGGGCGGGAGCTTTGGGATGGTGGAGATCGCGAACCCTGCATCCAACCTGCCGGTCGGCAGCCTGCAAGGCTTTCTGGACCCCTTCCTGAAGGCCGGGGCGGCGGAAAAGATCGACTACGTCCACGGTACCGAGGTGGTGGTGCGGCTGGGATCGCAGCCGGGCAATGCGGGCTTTTACCTGCCCGGCATGTCGAAGTCCGACCTGTTCAGGACGGTGATCCTGGACGGCGCCCTGCCGCGCAAAACCTTCTCGATGGGCGAGGCGCGCGAGAAGCGCTTTTATATGGAAGCCCGCAGGATCTCCTGAGAAAAAGTGGCATGACCTCTCCCTGCGGCTGGCGGTCGCAGGGAGTTTTTTTTAGGGGAAAGCCCCGGAATGAGCAGCAGGGGCAGCCAGTCCACAGGACAAAAGGGGGGGATGAGAACGATCCTGCAAGGTATTGTCCTGCCTCCCCTTTTTTGCTATGATGGATGTGCAATCCCACAGGCATCACAACCTCAAAACAGTCACCCTGTGTCATGGACGCAGAGGTTCAACATCTGCTTGCGCAGAATCCGCCGGATTCATGCCATGGATCCTGCGGTCCGTCGTGTGCATTGGGGCAATGCACCGAAAGGAGGCCAGGTCACCAATTCCAAACCAACCGTTTTACAAAACGTTT
>CAYMQX010000513.1:0-1980 GCA_964392495.1 uncultured Anaerolineaceae bacterium | reverse complement strand
GGTTGAAGGATGAAATCAGAAAGCATCCGGATGTCTATCGGAATATCGAAAAG
Organism: uncultured Anaerolineaceae bacterium; assembly: GCA_964392495.1. Lineage (GTDB taxonomy): Bacteria > Chloroflexota > Anaerolineae > Anaerolineales > Villigracilaceae > JACPVF01. The sequence goes on along the minus strand of CAYMQX010000513.1, from coordinate 1,927 downwards.
CCCGGGACGGCAGCGGAGCTGCATACCCTGGCGCACCGGTTGGTGCTGAAGGCAAACTGGAGTCTGTTCAAGTCACGATAATGGTTGGAGGTCGATATGAGTGATATGCAATTGATGGCTGCCAAGGAAAAAATAATGGGTTCGCTTCAGGATCTGAAACGTGAATTCATCCGCCGCCAGAATGAGGAACTGGAAGCCGCCCGGAATTCAGGCGGCCTGTCCCCATCCGAGATGCAGGAACTGGAAGATTGGAATGCGAGCCTGGTCGCTTCCCTGGAATCCCTGTTCCACGGCACCCCGGGGATGATCGCATCCCTGCAGGCCATCCGCTGCAATCCGGTTCCGTTCAGTGTCCACGGGCAGAGCATCCGGATCATGAGGAATAAGGATCAATTCATCATCCCCCTGGATGCCGGCCCCGGCAAGGACTGGCCGGTGTTATATGACGCAGGCGACGGCGGGGATTGGGATATCAAGGGCGTGAACCGCCTTGGCAGGCTGCCTACCCATCCCCCCCTGCCGACCGATGATAGCGGCGAGGGAGGTGATTGGATAAACAGGGGCAGCACAGCCCGATCCTTGCATGGAGGCCAGAGTCTGGAGGGAGAGATCATCGGTTTAATCATCAGCCGCTCCAGGCAGCGCTGAACCCTCCTCTTTACAGCACGCCAGGGACAACCATTCCAGATTTTCCGGCATCCGGTTTTCCGTCCAGGTTTCATTTCCAACCCTCCAACGGACGGAAATTCGGTACAATCAAAGCATGGGCAGCCCGGATGATGTTGAGCTGGTGATGCGTGTGGCACATGGGGAGGAAAAGGCCTTCCTCACACTCTATGACCGCTACGCTGCGCGCGTCCATGCCCTGACCCTCCGCATCCTGCAGGATCCCATGCTGGCCGAGGAAGCCACCCAGGACACCTTCCTGAAACTATGGAGCCGCGCCCGTTCCTACCTGACGGAGCGCGGCTCGCTGGTCTTCTGGCTGCTGACCATCGCCCGCCGCACCGCCCTGGACCGCCTGCGGCTGGAGAACCGCCGCCCTCTTCTCTCCGACGCGGCCGACCCCGAGGATGCCTGGCGCGAGATCCCCGATGGCGCCAGCACGACCGACGAGGCCCGCTGGCGCAGCCTGCACTTCGCAGTCATGGGGCTGGATGCAGATCAGCGCAGGGTGGTGGAACTGGCATATTACCAGGGGCTCAGCCAGAGCGAGATCGCCGATATGCTCGGTTGGCCGCTGGGCACCGTCAAGACCCGCATCCGCTCCGCCATGGAGCACCTGCGGCAGAGCTGGAAGGAATGAACCGCTCCGCTGTCCGGGGATGAAAATCCGAATTCACCCCCGGCGGCGTATGACAAATTGAGACCCACGCGTTGGTTTGCCCGCGAACGCGCGGATCGGAGATCAACGGAGTTGGAAGCCGCAGGATTCACACATGGATATTGAGCACGCCTCCTACAAAGAGAATATTCCGGCCTTTGCGCTGGGCGCATTGGACCCGGACGACACCGCCGCGCTGGAACTGCACCTGCTCACCTGTGAGCCCTGCCGCGTGGAACTGGCCTCCTACCGCAAAGTAAGCCAGGGACTGATGGCCGCCCTGCCTCCACATGCGCCGGAAGCCGCCCTACGGGAGCGCCTCAAGGCGCGCATCCGGGGCAGCCGGGTCAGGGAAAAGCGCGCCATCACCTGGTCCTTCGGCCAGCTCGCCGCAACGCTTGCCATGCTCGTCCTGCTGGGCATCAATGTGGTCTCGTTCCTACAGCTCCGCACAGTGCAGCGTCAGCAGGCTGACCTGCTGCACCAGGTCCAGACCGACCAGACCGCCCTCAGTATGCTGGCTTATCCCGGGACCCAGTCCTTCCCCATCCAGAGCGGAGAGATCTCAGGCTCGCTCCTGCTCAACAAGGATGAGAATACCGG
>CAYMQX010000512.1:0-1994 GCA_964392495.1 uncultured Anaerolineaceae bacterium | reverse complement strand
TCAAGACCCAGCGTGCCAAGTCCAAGATCCGGTTGTGGTTCAAGAAACAAGAGGATGAGCAGAACCTCGCCCAGGGACGCGCGACCCTCGAACACGAGATGCAGCGTCTCGGTATCCAGGAACTGAATTTCGAGAAGATGGCCCGCAAACTGGGTCACAAGACGCCCGATGAAATGTTCGTTTCCCTGGGCAACGGGGATCTTTCCGTCAACAGGGTGATCCGGGAGCTTGCCGAAGACAAGGAAAATACCGATGTCCTCTCGGTCAATGCCCTGCCCTCGGAAGGTACCTCGACCGATGCGGTGGAGGTGGTGGGGCTGAAAGGGCTGCTCTCCAGCATGGCCCGCTGCTGCAATCCCATGCCGGGCGATCAAATCGTGGGATACATCACGCGCGGACGCGGCGCAACAATCCACCGCCAGGATTGCCCAAACATCCTGCGCCTGAAGGACCGCGAGCGCCTGCTTCAAGTGGATTGGGGTCATGCGGTACGGACCTTTCCCGTACCCATCCAGATCAAGGCGTATGACCGGCAGGGACTTATGGGCGATATTTCCAACCTGCTTGATAGTGAAGGCGTCAACATTGTAGACGTGGGCGTCAAGGTAAATCGCAGCCTCGCGGAACTCAACCTGGTGGTCGAAGTACGCGACCTTGCCCAGCTCAGCCGCATACTCACCCGGATCGAGTCCCTTCCCAATGTCATGGAAGCCCTTCGGTCCAATCCCGGATAAAAATCGCCTCCCAACAGATTCACCCAATTTCGGGGATAGGGTATAATCTCGCCGCTTTCCAAATGAACCTTCTAAGCGTCGCAGAGGCGCGCCAGCGCATTATTGACCATTTGAATCCAGTGGCAGCGGAATTTCTGCCACTGAATGCCTGCTTGGATCGCGTGCTGGCAGATGAAATCCCGGCCAGAACAGACCTTCCTCCCTTTGATAATTCATCCATGGATGGCTTTGCCGTCCGCAGCGTCGATCTCCGGAAAGATTCGATCACGGTATTGCGCGTGATCGGAGATATCGCGGCCGGTTCGGCTCCGAGCCTGGTTATAGGCCCCGGGGAAGCCGCCAGGATCATGACAGGCGCGCCCCTTCCCGCGGCTGCGGATGCGGTTATACCTGTTGAGGACACGGATTTTCAGGAGAGGTCCGCGGGAACAACGGCTCCGGCAGCGGTAAAGATCATGAAGAATGCAGCGGCGGGAACGAATATCCGTTTGAGGGGCTCGGACATCAAATCCGGAGAGGCGGCCCTTCACGCCCATCATGCACTCAGGCCGCAGGATCTTGGATTATTGGCCATGTTGGGCCAGACCCATGTAAAGGTTTATCGAAGGCCAAAGGTGGCACTGCTGTCAAGCGGAGACGAACTCCTTCCAGTCGAGGCTCCACTGCAAGCAGGCAAGATCCACGACTCGAATTCTCCGATGTTAGCAGCCTTGATCGAGAAAGCCGGGGGCGAGGTCATCCCGCTCGGGGTTGCAGGGGATCATTTTCAGGCAGTCAGTGCGCTCCTGGGACAAGCCGCCGATCTGCAAGCCGATCTCATTCTATCCTCAGCCGGCGTAAGTGTGGGGGCTTTCGACTTTGTCAAGGAAGTGGTGGACTCCGACGGACACCTGGATTTCTGGCGTGTGAACATGCGGCCGGGGAAACCCCTGGCATTTGGGGATTTTCGCACCATCCCTTTTATCGGCCTGCCCGGAAACCCGGTCTCAGCCTTTGTAGGTTTCGAGGTGTTCGCCCGCCCTGCCCTCCTGCGCTTGTGCGGGATGCAGTACACTGCCCGGACAGCGCTGCGAGTCCGTCTGGGACAGGATATCGAATCGGATGGTCGGGAGAGCTATTTGCGGGCCAATGTCCGTTACCTTCCCGAAGGCCCTGTTGCATTCCTTTCCGGGCATCAGGGCTCGGCAAACCTGCCTGCCCTGGTTCAGTCAAATGCTTTACTTATTATCCCCGCTGGTGTAAAATCTGCGCCTGCCGGGC
>CAYMQX010000511.1:0-2020 GCA_964392495.1 uncultured Anaerolineaceae bacterium | reverse complement strand
GCCCTGCCAGCGATCCGAAAAGGACGGCTGCATTGAGAATCATGTTATACCAGGCCAGGTGAGAGGGGCGGTCGTGAGCCGGTGTGCGCTCCAGAAGATAATTGGCATAGGAACCTCCCACCAGTGCCCACGCCAGACCGCCGAGAATGGAAAGCGTATAAAACTGCCAGACCGCGCCCGAAAATGCCATGAGGACGGGGTAGAGCGCCATGCCCATCGCCCCGAAGCCGGTGATAAGCTTATGACCCCCATGCCGTACAAGCCGGTTGAGCAGGGCGGATCCCAGCATGACCGCCAGGTAGAAGAGGGAATTTCCCATCCCGATGAACTGATCCTGAAGGTGCATTTCCCTGACCATGTAGATGGAGAAGAGAGGGATGGCCAAATATTGAGCAAGATGAAACCCGAACAATACCAGCAGCGGACGCCGGTACCATGTCTTCCAAATATCCAGGCGCAGCACTGCCGACCAGGAAAGTGAGGTTTCAGCCTTGCGGGCGGGAACCGGCTCCGGGAAGGGAGGCCGGGATCCATCCCGGTGGATGGGCCGGATAAAAAAGAGATGGAAACTGCTCATTGCCGCCCCGATAAAGCCCATCAGAAAGACCAGTTGATAGCCCTGGGGAAAGGGCATGTGATTCAGTAGATATCCGCTTCCCAGTGAGGAACAGATGAAGGTGAGGGAGAAAACCATGTTGCGCCTTCCGGCCACGTGAGCCCTCCATTCATCCGGGACAGCCGCGGCGAAAAGGGTGTTAAAACCCACCGAGAGGGCGGTCAGCGGAATCCCCATGTACACTGAGATCAAGATGAGCGCCCAGACCTGGGTTTGCGGAGGGAAGAGCCAGGGCAGAGGGATCCACAGAGCGAAGCCAATGCGGTAAAGCACGGAGGTCCAGAAAACGGCTTTATCCACGCGCCGGTTTTCGATCCAGCGTCCCGCGGGGAGCGCGAAGATCAGGTTCACGATACCTGAAACCCCGGCGAGCAGACCGATTTGAAAAACGGAGGCACCCTGCCGTGCGGCGAATACATTGAGAAAATTGATGGCCGAGCCGCTCAGGATCCCGAACCAACCAATGTCATAATATAAATTGGCAAAGTTGGAGCGATATTCCACAGGAATATCGCTCTGGCGGAAAAGTCTCTTGAACATGATGTTGCAGACGATTATACCCTTGCGCCAAATTGAAAATCCCCTCTCGCTGCGGATGATCCCGCAGCGCGCATGGGCAAATCAACAGATGCGCGGGAGCATTTCTCCTGCCAGCATGTCCACCAGGCGGGTGCTGCCCAGCCTTGTCTGCAGGAGGACGTGACCGGTCGGACTCGGCGTTACTTCTCCGATGATGGCCGCGGATTCCCCGTAGCGGGTGGCCCGCATGGCATGTAATACGACCTGGGCCTCCTCCCTCGGCAGGATGGCAATCAGTTTGCCCTCATTAGCCACGTAGAGAGGGTCGAACCCCAGCATTTCACAGGCTCCGCTTACTTCCGGCCGAACAGGAATCGTTTCCTCGTTCAACCGGATGCCGACCCCGGATTGGGAGGCGATCTCATTAAGCGTGGTGGCCAGGCCGCCCCGGGTGGGATCCCTCAGCACATGGATCCGGCCGCTGGCCTGAAGCATGGCATCTATCAGATGGTTGAGCGGGGCAACGTCGCTTTGGATGCTGGCTTGGAACCCCAATTCTCCTCTTGCGCCCAGGACCGCAATGCCGTGGTCGCCGATCGTTCCGGAGAGGATCACAACATCCCCCGGTTGAGCCTGCGCGCCGTCGATGACAAGTCCGGGTTTGATGGTGCCCACGCCTGCCGTGGTGATGTACATCCCATCCGCTTTCCCTTTTTGGACCACTTTGGTATCGCCTGCCACGATCTGCACTCCGGCCTCCAGGGCTGCGGACTGCATGGAGGCGATCACCTTCATCAGGGACTGCATAGGCAGGCCCTCTTCAAGGATAAATCCGGCTGTCAGATAGAGGGGCCTGGCTCCCAGCATGGCAACGTCGTTGACTGT
>CAYMQX010000510.1:0-2020 GCA_964392495.1 uncultured Anaerolineaceae bacterium | reverse complement strand
GCCAATACGAACGGATACACAAACGAATTCTTTTGCCTTTCGTCGAGACCAACAGCGCTCCCAGCAGGTTGAGACGCTGGTGATGATCGATAGAGGTCTTCTGGACAGGTGTCTGACCGCGCCGCGACCAGGTCCGCTTAAGTGGCGAAACCAGCGAAAAACCGCTTTCATCCTCCAGAACGAGGGTAGCGCCCAACTGGCGACACTTTTTTTATCCTGGGCAGTTCTTCTCTCTTCCATTGCTCAATGGCTTCTTCATTTCGGTGCAATGGTCGCCGCTGCGGTCGTTGGTTACTCCAACCCATCCGCTGCATCACATGCCAGATGGTACTGGTCTCGTAACGAACACCAAATAATTGCCAGATTACCTGAGCGATCCGATCTAAGGTCCAGTAGTCTCCGGCATACCCAAAGACATACGCTCCTTTGTCCAGTGCTTTCTCCAAGCGCTTCGTCTGCTTGGCAGACAATTTTCTCGGACGACCGGGCAAGCGACCTGCTTTCTTCTTTTTGGGCTTTTTGGCATCTGCTTGCCAACGATCTACGGAGCGCTTCGTGACATCCAGAATTTCTGCCACTTCTTTCGGCGTCTTCCCTTCGGCTAGCAGGGCTAGACCACGGGCTCGTCGTTCCGCAAGTTGTTCGTTGGTTCCTTTCTGTCTCATGTGCCTATTATGACACAGTTGAGACATTTATTTTTCAAATATCAGTAGCACGGCGGCGCGGGCTTCCCGTTGGGCTGTGCGGCCAATATCAGCCTCAACATCCCAGGTTGTGGTAAAACATCCACATGGCCTCACTGACCTTCCTTAAGTTGGGTGGTTCGCTCATCACGGACAAAACCCGGCCCTACCAGCCCCACCTCGACCGCCTGGCCGCGCTGGCCGCGCAGATCGCCGGGTACATGCAGGAGCAGCCCTCCGCGCGGCTGCTCCTGGGACACGGCTCCGGATCCTTCGGTCACACCGCCGCAAGTGAATATGGTACGCGCCTCGGCGTGCAGGGGGCGCGCGGCTGGCGGGGCTTTGCGGAGGTCCATCACCAGGCCGCGTTGTTGAATGGCTTCGTCATGGAGGCGCTGAGCGAAGCAGGCCTGGCGGCGCTCAGCTTCCCCCCTGTGGCCTCGGTGCTGGCGCAGCAGGGGAAGGTCTCTGTCTGGGACACCGGTCTGCTCTGCAGCACGCTCGAAAGCGGCCTGCTGCCCGTGATCTACGGCGATACGGTCTTCGACGAAGCGCTCGGCGGGACGATCCTCTCCACCGAGGACCTGTTCGCCCACCTGGCGCCCACCCTCCAGCCGGGGCGCATCCTGCTGGCCGGGCTGGAATCGGGCGTCTGGGCCGATTTCCCCGCCCGGACCCGCCTGCTGGAGGTGATCCCCTCCACCGGCTATGCCTCCCTGCGTTCCGCCCTGGGCGCGGCCGAGGGCGTGGATGTGACCGGCGGAATGCTCGCCAAGGCTGACCAGATGATGGAATTGGTGCAGTCCGTTCCTGGGCTGAAGGTAACGATCTTTTCTGCGCTCGAAGAGGGCTCGCTGCAAAGAGCCCTGCTGGGGGAACCCATCGGCACGCGTCTTGAATTGTGACAAATATTACAGGAAATGGGGATGTACGTCCATTGTACCGATCTGTGGAATCGTTCACAATTGAACAAAGCGATTCCCAGGAGGAACAATGGCGCTCAAGTCATATACACAAACCAAGACCCGCCGTCCCGGCAAAAAAGTCATGCCGAAGCGGAAAACAGGCGTGCCTGCCTTCCGGCCCACCCGCATCAAGCCGCTGCGGCCTGTCCCCTCGGACATCGAGATCGCGCAGGCTGGCAAGCTCAAGCCCATTACGCAGATCGCCGCCGAGTTGGGGCTCAAGCCCACCGACCTGGAACTCTACGGCCCCTATAAAGCCAAGATCAAGCTGGAGGTCCTCCACCGCCTGCGCAACCGCGTGGACGGCAAGTATGTGGATGTGACCGCCATCACCCCCACCCCGCTGGGCGAAGGCAAGACCACCACCACCGT
>CAYMQX010000509.1:0-2028 GCA_964392495.1 uncultured Anaerolineaceae bacterium | reverse complement strand
CCACGGTCCATGCCCTGTCAGAATACGATCCCGCCATCCTGTCGGGATTGGAGATCGGGGCATACCGTTATATAGCCTTCACCAAGGGAAGCGTGGAGGAACTGCTGACGCTGTCTTCGCAGGTATGGGTCAACGGAAACTCCGCAGAGATGAGCGGGGAACTCGGAGAGCGGATCGAGGCTTCCGGCGCCCGGCTGGCACAAAAAGGAATGCGGGCACTGGGAGTGGCGTTCCGACTGCTGGACCAGATCCCTGAGTTCCTTCAGACCGACCTGGAACAGAATCTGACCTTCCTGGGGTTGTTCGGAATGATCGATCCGACGCGCCCGGAAGTCCCCTGTGCCGTGCAGGATCTGCGCGCCGCAGGGATCCAAACGGTAATGCTGACCACAGACCAGCCGATGGCGGCGACAGAGATCGCCCGCAAGTTGGGCATCATGGATGCGCAGGCCACAGGCCCGGCGCTCCGAAAGGTGCTGACAGATGCGGAGGTGGAAGCTCTGCCGGAGGAGGAATTGGAACGGGCGGTCGAGGAGGTTCGGGTCTATGTGCGGCTCTCTCCGGAGGGTAAAGCCAGAGTATTGGAGGCGCTGCGGAAGCGGAGCCATGTTGTCGCGATGACAGGCGGGGAGGTCAACGATGGACCGGCACTGAGACAGGCTGAGGTGGGCGCGGCGATGGGCCTGGCAGGCACGGAGGCAGCACGCGAGGCCGCGGACCTGGTCCTATTGGATGACAGCTATGCAAGCCTGGCCGGGGCGGTCCGGGTGGGCCGCTCCACATTGGAATATCTATACGCGTTCATCGGCCTGTTCACCACCGGAATGATCGCCCGCGGGATGGTGATCATGGCGGCGCCGGCCATGAGCGGGGGGCTGCCACTCCATCCGCTGCAGTGGCTCTGGCTGAGCCTCGTCGTGGATGGACTGTTGGGGTTCGGCCTGATCTCGGGCAAGGGAGGATCGAGCGCCGTGCAGCAGCCGAAGAGAAATAGGCTCGGCACGGCCTGGTCCGGTATAACCGCGGGGGTCATTGCATTGGGACTGGTGAGCTGGTATTCGTTCGCGGGCCAATCCGGCTGGCAGAGCCTGATCTTCAGCTTTCTCGGGCTGGCACAGATCGCGCTGGCATGGAGCCTTCCGGCCCAACCTGCGAGGCGGGGATGGATGCTGATCACTTCAGGCTTGGCCGGACTGCTCCTGGCGGCAGCATTTTACCTTCCCCCCCTGGCACTCGAGCCGATCGACCTGAAGGAATTCCTGATTTCGGGCGCGGGGGCGGCGTTGATCTACCTGGCGGCCAGGTTATATGCAAAGCCGGGTGGGGAACCGGCACGGACTTGATCGAAAAGCATAAACCGGAGAATGCTCACGCGGAGACGCTCCCCGGATGGGGAACATTCAGCCCGGCAGTGCGTCTTAATGTAAAACACGAAAGGAATTTTCATGATGAAGCTTCGACATCCTGGCTTGTTGATGGGTATTCTATTGCTTGGGCTGCTTGCTGCGTGCGGAACAGGCTCTGCGCCGCCAGGAGGCGACCCGCTCAAGGGTACTGCCTGGTCATTGGCAAGCATCAATGGCGCCGCGCCGCTTACCGGCACCATGCAGACGCTGACTTTTTCGGATGGCAGGATCTCAGGTTCGGGAGGCTGCAATTCCTATGGCGGGACCTACAGCCTGGAGGGCGGCAAGATCCAGATCAAGGATATGTTCTCCACGCTGATGGCCTGCATGGATCCGCAAGGGCTGATGGACCAGGAAGCCTCCTTTTTCAACAGCCTGGGGAATGCGCAGAGCTATCAGGTCAACAAGAACAGCCTGCAGATCCATACAACGGACGGCACGACACTGGATTTCGTCCCGGCCAGGTAAATGTACGCCGCCGCACTTCAAGAGTGCGGCGCTGTTTTTTAATCAAAGTTGAGGTTGGGCGGGGTGATCCACATATCCGGGAAGGAATGAAGGAGGGCTTACCAGCGGCAGGCTCATTTTTCCGGAGACTCCTTCCAATAGTCCTTCATTAATT
>CAYMQX010000508.1:0-2030 GCA_964392495.1 uncultured Anaerolineaceae bacterium | reverse complement strand
GCTCAAAGGCGTGCGCGGCCGCAAGTCCGTGGACCTGGCGGCGCTGGAAACCCTGCTGGTGCGCTTCAGTCAACTGATCACCGAGCAGCGCTGGATCAAGGAACTGGATATTAATCCGCTGGTGGCCGCACCTGAAAAACTGCTGGCCCTGGATGCGCGCGTGGTGGTGTACGGCCCGGAGATGGAGGAATCAAAACTTCCCAAGCTGGCCATCCGCCCGTACCCGATCCAATATGTGGGAACCTGGACGGCCAAGGACGGGACGGAGGTCACACTGCGGCCGATCCTTCCGGAGGACGAGGAACTGCTCGTGCAGTTCCACAAGGTGCTCTCGGAGCGAACGGTCTACCTCCGCTACCTGCACCCGATGATGCTCCAGGACCGCATTATCCACGAGCGATTGGCGCGCATCTCACATTGCGACTATGACCGGGACATCCCGCTGTTGGCGGAGAAGGAAGAGACGGACGGCTCACAAACGCTGATGGGAGTGGGACGCCTGAGCCGGATCCGGGGCACAAACGATGCCCGGCTAAGCGTGTTGATCGCGGATCCCTACCAGGGGATCGGGCTTGGCGGCGAACTGATCCGCCGATGTGTGGAGATCGCGCGGCAGGAAAAGCTGAACAACCTGACGGCCATTCTGACGGTGGACAACCTGCCCATCAGACACATCTTCGAGAAGCTGGGCTTCAATATCGGCCCCACAGCGGATGAGAAATTGGTCTCGGCCAGGCTTGCGCTGAACTGAGCCTTCTCCATATCCAGGAATACCGCCCCGAGGCGCCAGCCGTGCAGCACTGCCGGTGGATGCGGCCTGCGGGGCGGTAATTTTTTTATCGCGCCGACAAGGTGGCGTTTTCACGCAGCCAGCGCGCAATGGCACCCAGATCCTCGAAAACGTAATCCGGCTGGCAGGGAGAGAGGGCCAGGTCTTCCCGACGGGTTTCGCCACTCAGTACAAGGCAGGTGGTGATCCCCGAACTGGCGCCCAGGGCAATATCTGTGTACAGCCGGTCTCCGACCATGGCCATGGCGTGGATGGGCAATCCCAGTTTGCGGGAGATGGCGTCCACGATCATGCGGTTGGGTTTGCCGATCACCAGGTCGGGCTCGCGGCCGGTGGAGGCGCGCACAAAGGCGATGACCGCGCCGATATCCGGCATGAAACCGGTCCCGGTGGGACAGTTCAAGTCGGGATGGGTGGCGATGTAGGGAAGCCCGAGGCGCACCAGGTCACACAGCCTCCAAAGTTTTTCATAGGTAAGGGTGGTGTCAAAGCCCAGAACTACAAGGTCCGGATCCTTATCATCCAAATCCAGGCCATGACGGCGGAACTCCGCCTCCAGGGAAGGAGTGCCGACGAGGTAAATGCGGTCAGAGGGGTGTTCTTGCAGAAGGTGGATGGCGGCGGCCTCTCCGGAGGTGAAGACGCGGTCCACGGGAACCGCAAGACCCATCCGGCGGAGTTTTTCCACATATTGGGAGGAGTCTTTGGAGGAGTTGTTGGTCAGGAAGAGAAACTGTTTTCCCAACTGTGAGAGGGCCAGGATAAAATCCAGGGAGCCTTCGATCAGCGTGTCCCCCAGGCAGAAGGTCCCATCCAGGTCAAGCAAAAAGCACTTCACGGTTGCAAGCGATCCATTTTCCATGGCGCGGACTTCCTCCGGGGAGATTATACGGCAGGCTGCAAAGGAGTCTCAGCCATGCAGACAGGGGCGGAAGCCCGGGGCCGGGCAGGCGGAGGGCGTTCCAAAGAGCAGGAGAATGGTCTATAATAGCGGAAATTTGACGGAGCAAGGATCGAATTCCGCACCAACAACAGTCACAGCGGGGTTTAACATAATAAGAGAGGTGAGCAGCATGGCTGAAGCCCCGCACCAGAGTTGGCCGAGTTATAGTGAGCTCCTGAAGAATTGGCAGACCTTCATAGACCGCCACATCATCGATCCGGGGGTGGATACCCATGTGGCACAGTCATGGCAGCGCTGCTACCCCCTGTCGAACCCGACCCGGCAGTTGGTTCGTTC
>CAYMQX010000507.1:0-2038 GCA_964392495.1 uncultured Anaerolineaceae bacterium | reverse complement strand
GGAATAGATCGATTCTGACCAATTCATACCCAAGCGCTTGGGCTATTTCTGACAACAACTGTCCGGTTCGGATCATTACCCTAAGATAGGAAGCCTGGTCACCAACAACATAGGCCAATTGGGCGCCGGGACGAAGTACGGGCCTGAGCGCTGCCAGATGGCGGGCAATGCCCCCAAAATATAATTTCGTGACCTTGCCGTACAGTCTTTCAAAGCCCGAGGTTTTTCCCAGCTCCACTCTCCGATTTTCTATCGCCTCCGCGACCCGCAGTATTTCCGGATGTTCTTCAATCCATTTGTCGTCATCATCGCCTTTGTAAACATTCCTTGTGTTTGAGCGGATGAGCCCCTTTTTTAATAGCTGCAAATCGGACCTGGTGTTAATAAGTCCCAGAACAACCGACTCAAGCCTGGTAATTCTCGTGTAATCCTTTTCGTTCGGGTATGGAGGCGATGTGATTACCGCGTCCACCGAATTTTGGGATAATATTTTATCGAGACTTCTTGCATCTGCCAGGAATGCGCGGGAATCCGGGCCGGGCATCCCGGAAATACTTTGCAGATCGCGGGCCATCTTCTCAATGGTTGATATCCAGGCGGCAATGATTGGGGCATCCACCTTGACTTTCCCGACCCCCACTTCCGGTCCGAAATGGAGATTGCTTGCCGTGAAAACAAGAGTATTTGCCAGGGCCAATAATTGGTGTTGATAAATTCTTTCTGTTTTACGATGATTCAGACAGTTGAGAAGGGTCAAAGTCTTATGCAGCGGAAGAGGACTGATCGAGTCTGTAAGTATCAGCTTGTTTTCTTCCGGAGAAAGATGGCGCAGCTGAAGGGCATTAAGATCGCCTTCAAATTGCACCTGGTCATCTATCCCGGATCTGAGAAGCTCATCCATGGCGGAATTTGCCACCTCGAGAGAGGCCTCAAGCAGCAATTCCGGGTCGATCTCCCAATCGAGTTTTACTGAAGTGGCAAAATGGGCAAAGGGATTGGCCTCCATCCCCAGCGATGGAATTCCGCGCAATTTTGATTCAACCAGGGTTGTCCCCGTCCCACAGAAGGGGTCAAGCACCATGCTGTTGCCATTCAGCCCAAAGCTATCAATATAATCCCGCACCAAATGGGGAGGAAAAGCGAGCACGAACCTATACCAGTCATGGAAGGCACGATCCTGGGAAGCCAGCTTATTGGCATGGCTGTTTTCCCGCCGCCTTGTTTGTTTGCCAGTTCCAACAGAGGTAGTCGCCATTAATTAAGTGTACCTTGAAATGACCGGAGCGACGGATAGAATCTGTCAAATTGTCGGATTTCAGAAGAATGATTCTGAAGATGCCAAAAGTTTTGGGAGATTTCTCCCCAAATCTCTCTAAAACTCGGCCTTGACACAGAACAGGCGTTCGGGTAATATGGTAGCACAAATGAGCGATTATGGCTCAGGAGGCACTTATGATGACACGCAAAAGCAAGGGATTGGGTATCCGGCACCAGAAAATCCTGGAATTCCTCCAGGAATACCAGCAGGAGAACCGCTATCCGCCTTCCATCCGCGAGATCGGTGAGAAGACCGGCATCTCCTCCACCTCGGTCGTGAACTACTACCTCGACCAGTTGGAGAAGGGCGGCTTCATCCAGCGCGACCGCAAGATCTCGCGCGGCGTGCGCCTCTCCACTCCGGTGACCTCCACCGAGACTGTGCGCGTGCCGATCCTGGGTCCCATCGCAGCCGGTTCGCCGATGCTCGTGATGGAACCCGGCGTGGATTACATGAACGACAAGGAATTCCACGCCGTGGATATTGCCCGCAGCCTGCTGCCCAGCCGCGACAAGGGCACAGACCTGTATGCCCTGGAGGTCAAGGGCAACTCCATGATCGATGCCATGGTCAACGACGGCGATATCGTGGTGATGCGCAAGGCTCAGGAAGCCCGCAACGGTGAGATGGTGGCGGTGCGCGTGGAGGGCGACGAGTACACCCTCAAGTACTTCTTCAAGGAGAAGGACGGCTACCGCCTGCAGCCCGCCAACCCCACCA
>CAYMQX010000506.1:0-2039 GCA_964392495.1 uncultured Anaerolineaceae bacterium | reverse complement strand
GGTTAAGATACTTAAGGCCTGCTCGAATTTATTCTGTTCATATAATACCGGGATGATGGACATATAGGCCAGCAGAGTCCCGACAAATGGAATGGGGATGCCTCCCGGCTCGGCCAGTTCGAGTGCGCGATAAAAAAGCGGCAGCGAATCGTGGAGCCTGCCTTTGGCATGGTGCACCGTGCCGGCGAATGCCAGCAGGTGAATCCGATGTGGTTGCCCGCTCCCGTCCTTTAGACTGGAGCCCGGGGCCTCTGCCAGAATTTCCAAAGCGGTATCCAAATCACCCGCCGAATAATATGCCGCCGCCAGGAAAACAACAAGCATTCCGCGCATCCAGTAATCTTCAGCCAGTTCGCGCAGGGCCTGCTCAGCCAGTTTAATTGCCTTTGGATCTTGTGTGAGACTGGCATGACTGGCTCTAAATGCCCTTACTTCTGCTCGTAAGGGTTGAGCGATATTCATATCCAGGTCGAGGGAGCCAAGTGCATCTTCTGCCGCCTTGAGATTTGCATCTCCTTCCACGAAGTCGCCAACTGTCATGGCAACCCAGGCCTGGACCAGCCACAGGCGCGGATAGGTTCGCCAGGAGGTGCGCGGTATGGCTGCCAGCCATTTCTGAAGCGTTTTGATTTCACCGGTCTGCCATTTGGTGCTGATCAACTGCTCAACCAGTCGTGCTGCCTCGCTTGCCTCATTTCCAGCCAGGGCATGATTGACTGCCTCATCGATCAAGCTGTTCTGTTCGAACCATCTGGATGCACGACGATGCAGTTCCGGGATCGACTCGCGATGGGCATCACGAAGCCGGGCCTGAAGCACCTCTGCGAACAGGTGATGATAGCGATACCATGTGCCATTCTCGTCCAACGGCATGATGAACAGGTTGGAACGCTCCAAAGCCTCCAAAGTGGATTGTCCATCAGTCAGCCCGGTAACGGCATCGCACAAGGGACCGCACAATTGGTCCAGAATGGCGGTTTGAAGCAAAAAGTCCGAGGCGACTTTGGGCTGCTGGTTGAGTACTTCTTCCGCCAGATAACCGACGATGTGACGATGGCTTCCGGAAAAGGATCGGACAAACCCCGATACATCCTCCTGTCCCTGCATCGAGAGGGCCGCGATCTGCAGACCCGCGACCCAGCCTTCGGTGCGCGCCTCCAGCGCAGCGACTTCTTCGGAGGAAAGGTTCAGGTCCGTCACCCGGTTGAGGAACGCGGCGGCTTCATCCACGGTAAAGCGCAGATCCTTCGCGCGCAGTTCGGTCAATTGATCGCGGGCGTGCCAGCGGGCTGTCGGCAGGGGCGGGTCCATGCGCGTGGTGATGAGTATGTGCATATTGGCGGGCTGGTGCTCGATCAGATAGCTCAATGCATCGTGGATGGCCTGGGACTCAATGACATGATAATCATCCAAGACAATGGCAAAGGCATCCGAAAACGTGGTGATATCGTTGATCAAAGCCGTCAGGATGGAGGTGATCGGGAGCGCCTGGGGAGCCTGCAGAAGCGAGAAAGCTCCCTCCCCGAGATCCTTGCGAAGTTCCTGCAGAGATCGAATGAAGTACGCCCAAAACCTGGCCGGATCGTTATCGTCGTGATCGAGCGAGAACCATGTGACACAGCGGGGACTCTGTGGAATCCATTCGCTCATTAAGGTTGTTTTCCCAAATCCTGCCGGCGCGGCGATGAGCGTGAGCTTTTGCCCCAGCCCCCGGTTGAGACAATCCACCAGGCGCGGACGGGAGACCAGGTTTTTTCGGGGCCGGGGGATGAATAGTTTAGTACGCAAAAGCTCGATCATCGGGACCCTTCCATTAAGGATTTGTCCGAAGTTATCCTCCCATCAAAAGGGTGATTGGATTGAGTGGAGGGCGTGCCCTTCGATTGGGTTGTTGACCGGCGGGATTTACAGACAATTATAGTCCAAATTAAAGAAAAAATCGGTTCACATCCGTTCAACGCGAGGGTATCCCGCCGTACGGTTGCCCGCTCTCCGCGCAGGCACTGAGGGGAATCAAAAAAACCGTCTCGCGACGGTCT
>CAYMQX010000505.1:0-2040 GCA_964392495.1 uncultured Anaerolineaceae bacterium | reverse complement strand
CCGGGAAACCCATCAGTTCCGAATAGCTGGTGGCGGGGTTGCCTGTCACACCGCTGACCGGATAGATCATCCGCGCGGAAGCCAGGATGGGCAGCCCGGGTGTACTTTGGATATGCACCGGGCCGTTATTAAGCCCGGAATAGCTCACGCGGTGGTGCTGATCAGGCATTATGAGGTACTGGCCCTGCGGGGTTCCGCCAATGGATATAGCGATCTGTTGTCCCGGTCGAGGTGTGGGTGTCGGGGTGGGGGTGGGGCCTCCGCCGGAGTTTATGCAGTTTGCACTGCCTGAATCTTGGAATGTTTGTCCTGCGATCGGGACGAATTCCCAGTCATAGCTCGCGGCGTGCAGGCTTAGCTTAAGCACACCCCAATCTGTGTGATTGCTGATCTCGCTATTGAGTTGATGACCGGGGATCGGGTAAAGTCCGGCCCCGCCGGTACCCACGACAAATTCGCGGATGCCTTGTGAATCGGCCTGGCCGTTCGGGTTTTGGGGTGCAAAACGCTCATAGTGATGGTCATGCGCGCTCAGTATGACGTCCGCACCGTACTGGTAGAGGACATCCCAGAGCGGGCGCACCCGGCCAACATTTCCATGGAAGCCCGAGCTGAAGAGCGGTTCGTGCCAGTAGGCCAGGGTGCAGGCTGTGGGGTTGGCAGCCAGGTCGGCGCGCAGCCACTGGTCTTGAGGGGAGCCGGCTTTGAAATCGATCTCGCTGTTGAGGGCGATAATATGCCAGGCGCCCAGGTTGTAGGAATAATATCCCCTGCAATTGCTGGTGCAGTTGTTATCCAGTGGCGAGGCGGCAGTTCCGAAATACCCAAAATACCCGGCTGCGCCCGTGACGTGATAATCATGATTGCCGGGAACGGGTCTTGTACGGGAAATGTGGCGGCCCCAGGAGGGTCCATAACAGTTGTTGAATTGGTCGGCTGTTCCATCCGGATAGGCGTTATCCCCCAGGGTGATGACTGTGCCGTCAATGCTGTCCAATAGCTTGGCGGTCTCCTCATCCGTGCCCGAACCACAATTGACGATATCCCCCGCTCCCACAAGGACCGGGTCGACCGTCTGGGCGTGGGCCGGCGCGGAAATTTGAAGTGCATTTGCCAGGAGAGCCGCGGCGGACAATACGAGAAGGATCAGCCAGTTCGTTTTCATAGGAACCCTTTCTTATGAGAACGCCGGGTGGCTTGAAAATCTGCGTATATGCCGGCCAGAGGTCGATCGATCGTCATTGCATCGAAGGAACCCCTCCGGAGGACAGGGTCCGCTGCCCGAGGCAGTATCCATATTTTACGGAAAAAATATGGATAATTCAACTCTGGATTTCATTTGAAACGTACCCCGGCCTTTTGAGATGGATCGTGTTGGAAAAACACAGAATGCGGCCCCCTGCGAGGCTGCATTCTGTGTTTAATGGGGGCCTGACTATCGGAGAGGCCCGATATAGCTTTGCCGGCGGGATTCGAAGGAATCCATAAAGAAGGTTCCGCGCGTCCCTGAGTCGATCCCAGCGACGGCGCCCAGGCGGACGCGATCAATGCGCAGGCCATCGTTGTCGATGCTGACCAGGTCGGCGGCTTGTGTACCATCGATCCATAAGGTGATTCCGCCGCTGTTCACAGCGGAACGCCAGTCGATCTCCAGTGAATGCATGGCGTCGCTGATCGGGACCCAGGCGCTGTTGGTCCATGCCGAGGCATCGTCGAGGATGCGCACCCTCACCTGATAGCCGCCCGCGCTCCTGCCGAACTCAAGACGGAACACGGCGGCATTGTTGCCCCTGAACCCGTTGAAAAGGAAGAGGGCGTTATTGCTCTTCATATTGATCGAGTTTGGGTCGAAGTAAAAGCGGGCCCTGTAGCGCGGTTCGCCATTGGGCGAATCATCGACGACGAAGATTGATCTGGTATCGTCGATCACCACCTTCATCTGTTTTCCTCCCAGGCTGGCGCTGGCAGGGGCCGCGCTGCTCACACTCAGATCACCCTTATCCACCGAACTGGAAGACCATGCAGCGAACCCGTCCTCGA
>CAYMQX010000504.1:0-2058 GCA_964392495.1 uncultured Anaerolineaceae bacterium | reverse complement strand
CCTCTTTCACAAAGATGGGGAAGGAACCCGCCCAGCGCACCATCCAGAGCATGGGAACCCCGCCGTGCAGAGAGCGGTGGGCGCGTTGGTAGAGCTCATACGAACGGGGATGCTCCGAATGGAAACGGGCCTCTTCTTTCTCCAGGAGCCTCGCAAGCCTGGCTCGATCCAGTTCTCTGGTCATCTTTTACCCCGGGTCTACTGGATGGACACTCTGAGAGCGCTCTCGAAGGCCTTGAGCCCTGCCTGGATCTGTTCCCCCGTGATGTTCAGCGGGGGGATCCAGCGGATCGTATTGTCGTAGGTGCCGCAAGTCAGAAGCAGCAGTTCTTCGCCCTCCGCCGCACGCACGATCTTCTTGACGAGCGGTTTGGCCTTATCCGGACGACCATCCACAATAAATTCAGTGCCGATCATGAGGCCCTTGCCGCGCACATCGGCAATCTGGGGGAATTCCTCCTGCAGCCTGCCCAGGCCAGCCATCAATTGCAGGCCGCCTGCCTCGGCGTTCTCCAGCATGTGCTCCTCGCGTATTGCTTGAATCGTCGCCACGGCAGCGGCGCAGGCGATCGCATTGCCGCCATAGGTGCCGCCGTGCGAACCGGTTTCCCACTTCTTCATCAGGTCCAGACGGCTAAACACACCAGAGAGCGGCATTCCAGAGGCCAGCCCCTTGGCAGAAGTGATGATATCGGGAATGACGTTGAAATGCTCCAATGCAAACCACTTCCCCGTACGTCCGAACCCGGACTGCACTTCATCAAAGATCAGCAGGATTCCGTGCCGATCGCAAATTTCGCGCAATCCCTTCATGAAGGAGAGGGGCGGCACCACATAGCCTCCCTCCCCCAACACCGTCTCGATCAGGATGGCCGCAGTCTCGCGCGGTGCGGTCTGCGAGGCCAGAAGGTACTCCAACTGCTCCAGGGCATAGGCGGAGGCCTGCTCTTCGTTCATCCCCAGGCGGAATGCATAGGGGAAAGGTGACACAAAAACCCCCGCCGGCAGCGGCCCAAACCCGGCTCGATAGATGGTCTTGGAGGTGGTCAGTGCCATCGTGCCGGCGGTCCGCCCGTGAAAGGATCCGCTGAACACGATGACATTTTGTTTGCCGGTGGCTGCGCGCGCCAGCTTGACGGCCCCCTCCAAAGCCTCGGCGCCGGAGTTGGAAAAAAAATATCCGTCAATGGAAGGCGGCGTGATGGAGCGCAGTTCCTCGATCAGCCGCAGCATGGGCCTGTGGATCACAATATTGGCCTGGGCATGCAGGAATAATCCGGCCTGTTCCCGGATCGCCTCCACCACCCTGGGATGACAATGACCGGTATTGGTCACCCCGATTCCGCAGGTGAAGTCCAGCAGGCGGCGTCCATCACTGGTATAGATATAGGAGCCTTCTGCGCGCTCGGCTACAAAATCGAATATCCGTCCCCAGACCGGAGACATGTGAGGAAAGTTCTCGGTATACAGTGCATCCATTTCGGCTGCTCCCTGGGTTGCTTGTGATTCTGCGAACCGGGAGCCGGGAAGAATCCCGACTCCCGGTTTCTATTACATTCTCACGATTCAGGCCGGGAGGTATTGCACGGCCCACTCCAGATCATGTTTCTTCAGCGTCTCGGGGGTCGGTACACCCTCCGGGTTCCATCCGGCCATGCGGTAATAGTAGTCCAGCGCGGCGTCAAATTCTTCACGCGACATGGACAGGCCGGCTGTGGGGCCGGTCCCCGTGAGCGCTTTGAAGAATTTCTTCGGCGGTTGGTCGTCCTTGCGCCCAAAGCCCTCGCGGGCATTGAATGTGCGGAAGAGATTCAGGCGGCGTCGCCCGACCTCCATTAACTCTTCCACTGTCAGATCCCAGCCTGTGACGGCGTTCATCATCTGCACCGTCTCGGCAGGGCCGTAGAGGGTCCAGGTTGGGCCATATACGAACTGGCACAGTTCTGCCGAATCCATCATCGAATAGAACAACTCCGTCTCATAGGCGAAGCGGACCTTCTCTTCGTTAAGGCTGTAGGCGGGCTGCGGCGAACCCAGGCCGATCAGCTTGAGACGGTC
>CAYMQX010000503.1:0-2060 GCA_964392495.1 uncultured Anaerolineaceae bacterium | reverse complement strand
CGGAGGCCGCGCGGGACCCAGGCCAGGATGGTCGTTCCCTCGCCGGGAGCCGAGACAATATCCACCTCGCCGCCCACGGCGCGGGCGCGCGTCTGCATGTTGGCAAGGCCATGCCCGATGGTGGTGGTCATCTTTTCGATCTGGAAGCCGCGCCCGTTATCGCGCACTTCCAGCAGCACCCGGTCGCTTGTGACCCACAGTGAGACATGCACCTTTTTGGCGCCGGAATGCTTGGCGGTGTTGGCCAGCGCTTCCTGGCAGATGTGGAAGAGCCCCAGGGAATGGGAATGCGGCAGCTCCTTCAGGTCTGAACGGGGAGCGACAAAATCGATCTCGGAAAAGGTATTGGCGCGGTATTCCATCACCAGGCGGCGGATGCCCGCCAGCAGCCCATCGTTCCCCAACTGGCGCGGCCGCAGGTCCAGGATGTAGGCGCGGATATCGCGGATGGCCTGGTTCAGACCGTCTATGGCGCGCTGGATGCGCTGCCGCGCCTCGCGGGGGTCCTCTTCGAGGCTGTGCTGGACGCCTTCCAGCGCCAGCCCCACGCCGTAGATGGACTGGATGATTCCGTCATGCAGGTCCATGCCGATGCGGTCGCGCTCCTCCAATACGGCCAGGCGGCGGGCATGGGCATGCAGACGTGCATTTTCAATGGCCAGCCCGGCCCAGTTGCAGACCGCGGTGAGGAGCTGCAGGCTGCGTTCCTCGAACTGGCCGGTGCTGAAGCTGAAGATGTTGAGCACGCCCATCACGCTTTCGCCGGCCCGCAGGGGGATGCAGGCCAACTGGCGAAAGCCCGCCCTGACCACCTCGGGGCGCATGAAGGCCGGGTCCTGGGTCAGGTCGGAGCTGATTAAAGGCTCCCCGCCCTCGGCGGCCTGCCCCACAAGGCCCTGGCCCATGCGGAAGAGGTTCTGCGTCCAGAAGGCCTCCGCGGCCCGGCCGCGGTGCAGCACCATGCGCAGCGTCTCTTTATCCTCTTCCAGCAGGAAGATCTCACCGGCCTCCACGTGCATATAGTTCATGACCAGGGCCAGGGTCTTATTCAGGATCTCATCCAATTGCAGGGAAGCCGTGAGGGTGGAGGCCGTGTCATTGATCAGCGCCAGGTCCTCGTTGCGGCGCGTGACGGCGGCATCGTGCTCGCTCATCTCTTCATATAACCGGGCGTTTTGGATGGCTGCCGCGGCATAGGCCGCCAGCATCTGGATGATGCGTTCGTCGTCGGCGGTGAATTCCGGGCTGTCGATCTTGTCCGTCAGGTAGACCTGCCCGATCTGACGGTCGCCGGCCCGGATGGGGACGCCCAGGAAGGAGACCATGTGCGGGTGGTGCTCCGGGAAACCCACCGAACGGGGATGTTTTTGAATGACCGGGATGCGCAGAGGTTTTTCGGTGTGCATCAGCTCGCCGATCAGGCCCCTGCCCACCGGCGGATGGGCAATGCGCTTGACCTCTTCCGGGGTCATGCCCACGGAGATAAAGCGTTTCAGGGTGCCGTCTTCATTTAATACCCCCACAGCGGCATAGCGCGCCCCGGCCTGTTCGCAGGCCGTGGTGGCGATCCGCTCCAGCAAAGTCTCCAGGGATACATCCTTGACCAGCTCCAGGCTGGCCTGATGCAGCGCGATAAGACGTTCCTGAAGTTGTTCTCGCGTCAGGAGCATGGCAAAGACACCTCTGAGAGGGTATTATATCCAGATTCGACCTGCCTGATAGGTTTTGGCAGACCGCCTCCATAGAATGGGAACCACAGGGAAATTCGATGACAAATTCCAGAATCCAGGGTTTTTACAAGCTTTCGATCGAGGCCAGGCGCCAAAAAGCCGCCGAAGCCGCCAGCCTGGAGGCGCAGGAACTGGCCGCCTGGAACTCCGGAGGCCTGACGCCCGAGACCGCCGACCCGATGGTCGAGAACGTGCTGGGGCTGTACAGCCTCCCGCTGGGGGTGGGCCTGAACTTCCGGGTCAACGGCCGGGATGTGCTGGTGCCGATGGCCATTGAGGAGCCTTCGGTGGTGGCGGGAGCCTCCTTCATGGCGCGGCTGGCGCGGGCTG
>CAYMQX010000502.1:0-2067 GCA_964392495.1 uncultured Anaerolineaceae bacterium | reverse complement strand
AGAGATCATTGGCAGGTTCCTGTTCTATGCGACTCACGTCCGCGTAGGCATTTAAGATCGAAGGGCATTGCTCATGACAATCAAAGTTCTGATCGCAGATGATCACCGTCTTTTCCGCCAGGGATTGATCGGCCTGATGCGCACGCGCGAGGATTTGGTCGAGGTGGTTGGAGAAGCATCAACAGGGGTGGAGGCCATTCAATATGCTGAACGTTTCCATCCGGATGTCATACTCATGGATATTTACATGCCGTATATGGATGGATTGGAGGCAGCCAGGGAGATCCGCTTGCGTTTTCCGGAGATCGCGATCATCATGCTCACCTCCTCCGAGCGGGACGGACATCTGTATGAAGCCGTCCAGCTTGGCGTAGCCGGGTATCTACTCAAGAGCCTGGATGCCGATGAGCTATTCAACCTTCTCTCCGGTGTGACCCGGGGTGAACCTGCCATGACGCGTTCCATGGCTTTCAAGCTGCTTAAAAGCGTGGCACATCGGATGGCAGATCCGAACAAGGGGGAGCAGGCGCTCACCGAGCGCGAACTCTATGTATTACGTCTGGTGGCGAGCGGTGCCAGCAATCAGGAGATCGCTGAAAAGCTCTCCATCTCCATAAATACTGTTAAAAGTCACCTGAAGAACATCCTGGAAAAGCTGCAATTGGAGAATCGCACCCAGGCTGCCACCTACGCCCTGCAGCGCGGGCTGTTGGCCCCCCGAGACTCGTAAAAAATCACCCTTTTGGGTGAGATGCGATGGTCTGGAGTGATGATGGCGGGTGGTTTCTTTGTGGGTATCCTAATAGTGAGTAATCGCACAAATATGGCCTTTCCGGCCATTAATCTCATCAGGAGTGTGCAAATGACAGAATACCCCACTTTGAACCACCCATATAGCGAGGGGATGCTCCCTGGAGCGTGGAATAGAACATATCTCAGAACGATGGAGGCAGGGAATGACTGAAAAGAATTTCCTTACAAAGGCCCTCACAGAAACCGTCCTGTCCCGGCGCAGCTTCCTTAAATGGAGCGCTGCGTTGGGCGGTAGTGCAGCCCTGGTGGGAGGACTGAATTCCGGTTTAAGGGCTGTGGAAGCGGCAGCGAACACCGCCGAATCAGAGGGCAAGTGGGTCCCGGTCGCATGCTGGCATAACTGCGGTGGCCGGTGTTATAACGCGGCTTTGGTCAAGGATGGCGTTGTGATCCGCCAAAAGACGGATGACACCCACCCCGATTCGCCCGATTACCATCAGCAGCGCGGCTGCTCACGCGGGCGGTCTCAGCGCCACCAGGTCTTTGGGCCGGACCGGATCAAATATCCGATGAAGCGCAAGAACTGGGAAGTGGGCGGTGGTAAGAAGGAACTGCGCGGCAGAGATGAATGGGTGCGCATTTCCTGGGATGAGGCTCTGGATATCGTCGCTGGCGAATTGAAGCGGATCAAGGAAACCTACGGGAATGCGTCCATCTTCCTTCCGCGCACCAGCAGCCGGCTGATCAGCGCCTACGGCGGCTTCATGGATTCCTGGGGTGTCACCTCGGAAGGTGCCTGGCCGCAGGTAGAGGCCAAGATGACTGGTGGACTTTTTGCCGCCAATGACCGCCTTAATTATCGGAAAGCCCAGTTGATCGTGCTTTGGGGCTCCAATCCGATCTCCAGCAGTGGCGGCAGCCCGTCTTATAACTATCTTCAGGCCAAGAAAGCCGGGGCCAGGATCATCATTGTCACCCCGGAATTCAACAACAGCGCCCAGGCTTTGGCAGATGAGTGGATCCCCGTCCGGCCCTCCACTGACGCTGCGCTCCTGATCGGCATGGCCTACCATATGATCACCCACAACCTGCAGGACCAGGAGTTCCTGGATACCTACACATTGGGATTTGATAAGGATCATATGCCCGATGGCATCGACCCCAAGGAGAACTTCAAGGATTACGTCCTGGGCACTTACGATAAGATCCCCAAGACCCCCGAATGGGCTTCCGAGATCTGCGGAACCTCGCCGGAACTGATCCGCCATTTTGCAGAGGAAGTTGCCACGACAAAACCGACGATCTTCCAGAGCT